>JACCSF010000225.1 GCA_013813135.1 Thermoleophilaceae bacterium
TCCGAGAGCAGCCGGCCGCTCATCTTCGGGAACCAGTAGTAGAGCCCGGCGAAGATGCCGAATACCGACCCGCCGAACAGCACGTAGTGCAGGTGGGCGACCACGAAGTAGGTGTCGGTCAGCTGCCAGTCCACCGGGAAGATCGCCAGCATCACCCCCGAGATGCCGCCGATCACGAACAGCCCCGGCAGCGCTGCGGCGAAGTAGAGCGGCGTCTTCATGACGATGTGGCCGCGCCACAGCGTCGCGAGCCAGTTGAAGATCTTGATCCCGGTGGGCACAGCGATCGCGAACGACGACAGCATGAAGAAGGCCAGCACCACCGTGGCCGTCGGCGTGGCGAACATGTGGTGCGCCCACACCAGCAGGCTCAGGAACCCGATCGCCACGGTCGATGCCGCGATCGCCTTGTAGCCGAAGATCGGCTTGCGCGCGAACACCGGCAGGATCTCGGAGATCATCCCGAAGGCGGGCAGCACCATGACGTAGACCTCGGGGTGCCCGAAGAACCAGAACAGGTGCTGCCACAGCAGCGGGTCGCCGCCCCCTGAGGGATCGAAGAAGGCGGTGCCGAAGTGGCGGTCGGTGAGCAGCATCGTGACCGCCGCCGCGACCGCGGGCAGGGCAACGATCAGCAGGTAGGCGTAGATCAGGATCGTCCAGACGAAGAGCGGCATGCGGCCCCAGCTCATGCCCGGAGCGCGCATGTTCTGGATCGTCGCGACGAAGTTGATCGCGCCGAGCATCGACGAGAGGCCGGTCAGGTGGATCATAAAAATCCAGGCGTCCACCCCCCCGCCGGCCGAGAAGGAGTCGTCGGACAGCGGTGGATACATCGTCCAGCCCGCCTGCGGCGGCTCGAAGAAGAGGCTGCAGTAGAAGGCGACTCCGCCGAACAGCAGCAGCCAGAAGGACAACGCGTTCAGCCTCGGGAAGGCCATGTCGCGCGCGCCGATCATGAGCGGCACCAGGTAGTTGCCGAAGCCGGCCAGCACCGGGACGATGAAGAGGAAGATCATGGTCGTGCCGTGCACGGTCGCGAGGCCGTTGTAGGTCTCGGGAGTGACCAGCGTGTTGTCCGGCTGGGCGAGCTGGAGACGCATGATCAGCGCCTCCACGCCTCCCAGGACGAAGAAGAGGAACGTCGCGAACAGGTAGAGGATCCCGATCTTCTTGTGATCGGTGGTGGTGAGCCAGGCGAGCCAGCCGCGCGGCGCGGGCTTGAGGTCGTGCAGCACGACCTCCGGCCTGATCAACTGACGAGCTGTTCGGGTGCCGGCTTCCACTAGGGGCTCTCCTCGCCCTCGCGCCCCTTGCGCTGCTCCGCCAGGAGCTTGCCGGACTCCTCGATCGCGGTGGCCTGCTCCTCGGCCCAGCTCTGGTACTCCTCAGGGGTCACGGCGCGCACGGCGGCGCGCATGTCCGCGTGCCCGGGACCGCAGAGCTCGGCGCACTGGCCCCTGAAGGTGGTGCCCGCCTTGTCCGGCGGGATCTTGAACCAGGTCTCGTTGATGTGGCCGGGCACGCCGTCGGCCTTGCCGCCGAGCTCGGGGATCCACCAGGAGTGGATCACGTCGGAGCCGGTGATGCGGAGCACGACCGTGGTGTCAACCGGGACGACCATGGTGTGGTAGCTGAACAGCTGGCGCTTGCCGGGGTAGTCGAAGCGCCATAGGTACTGCTGGCCGTTCACCTCGATCGTCAGTGACGGCCGGTTGCCGGGCGGGGCGGGCTGGTCGATCGACGCGAAGCTCGTCTGGGAGGCGCTCAGCCCGTTCGGGCCCGACTCCGGCGGGTTCTCGATGTTGGGGAGGTAGAGGAACGTGACCACGGTCAGGACCACGAGAATCATCGCCGCGGCGACGGTCCAGCCCACCTCCAGCGGGGTGTTGCCGCGGATCTGAACCGCATCCGGGCCGGCGCGGCGGGAGCGGTAGCGGACCAGCGACCAGATCAGCGTTCCCTCGACGATCAGGAAGATCACGATCGCCACGTAGAGCGTGATCTTGTAGAGCGTGTCGATGTCGTCGGCGTTCGGCGAGCCGCCCGATTCGGGGGTGAACGTGTCCGCCAGCGCCGAGGGCGCTGCGACCAGAAGAGCGAGCAGCGCCGCGGCGAGGGCGGCGAGCATCAGGCGTCGTGGCATGCCGGTGGGCAAGGCGCGCGGATCATATCTGCGGCCAGCGCGGACGCTCCACTTCGTGCCGGTTGCCCCGAGCGGGTTACCGGGGGCGCTTCACGGCGCTGCTTCGACCTCCATGCGCTCGAATCAGGCCGTCGCGCAGGGTGTGGCGATGCGTCACGCGCGGACGTCGGAGCGCCCGACCACCCTGCCGCCCTCCCACGCGTTCGGCCAGTCGACGTCGGGGTGCATCAGGGCCACGGCAGCATCGAGGTCGCGAGCGTTGAAGGCGCGGTAGGCCGCCCGGATGAGGCGCTCCGGGTCGTTCACGCAGGTGGGGTCGGGCGGCGCTCGGACTCGACCTCGAGCACGCGCACGCGCAGGTGATCGACCTCGAGCTCACCGATGCGCAGCTGCTTGATCACCGCCTTGCCGATCGCCAGGCGGCCGATCGCGACCGCCCCGAGGGCGACCGCGCCCACGGCCAGCGCGCCGATGGCCTTGGAGCCGATCGCCCTGGCGCCGATCGCGCTGGCGCCGACGGCCTTGGCGCCGACGGCCTTGGCCCCGCTCGCTTCGGAACGCGGCCCTCGGGTGGCGGCGCGCTTCGCCCTGGTGCGCGCACGCCTCGCGACCGCCCGGCGGGCCGCGCTCACGCCCCCTGGAACGCCGGCTCGCGCTTTTCCAGGAAGGCCAGGGCGCCCTCCTGGAAGTCGCGCGTGCGCGCGAGGCCGTGCTGCAGCTCGGCTTCGAGCGAGAGCTGGCCGTCGAGGTCCGGGTAGAGCATCCGGTTGAGAGCCTTCTTCGAGCCGGCGTACGAGCGGGTGGGGCCGGCCGCGAGGCGCTCCACCAGAGCGTTCGCCTCGTCCGGCAGCCGGTCGTCGGGGTGGACGAAGTTCACGAGCCCCCATTCGAGCGCCCGCTGGGCCTCGATCCGCTCGCCGAGCAGGGCCATCTGGAACGCCCGCGCCTTGCCGACGGCCGTGGGCACGAACAGGGTGGACCCGCCGTCGGGCATCAGGCCGATGTTCACGAAGGCGAGGCCGAAGTAGGAGGACTCGGCTGCGAGGACGAGGTCGCAGGCGAACGCGAGCGAGGCGCCGATGCCCACGGCAGGCCCGTTGACCGCCGCCACAACCGGCTTCTCGAGGTGCCGTACGCCGGTGATGATCGGGTGGTAGAGGTCGTTCAGCTCCTTGGCCACGTCCGGCATGCCGTCGTCGGCCAGGTCGAAGCCGGCCTTGAGGTCCGCGCCCGACGAAAAGCCGCGCCCGGCGCCGCAGGAGCACGGCTCGCACCGAGGGGTCGGCGGCGTCCACCGCGATCGCCTGCTTGAGCTCGCGGCCGAACTCGGGGTTCCAGGCGTTGAGCGTCTCCGGCCGGTTGAGCGTGATGCGCGCGGCGCCGCCGTCCTGCTCCCAGATCAAGTGCTCGTAGCTCATGCGGCGTAGCGTACGGCCGCGGCCAGTTCCGCGACGGCCGCTTCGATCGCGGGCTCCGCGATCCGGCCGTAGCCGAGCAGCAGCGCGGGCGGCCCCGGCTCGATGCGGTGCTCGGAGAGCCCGGACAGGCCCACGCCGCGCGAGCGGGCCCGATCGAGAACGGCGCGCTCGTCGAGGTCGGCCGGCAGGTGGACGACCAGGTGCAGCCCCGCCGCGACGCCGGCGGGCGGGCAGTCGGGGAAGTGGCGCGCGAGAGCCGCCACCAGCGCGTCGCGGCGCGCGCGGTAGATCGTGCGCGTGCGCCGCAGGTGGCGGTCGAGCTCGCCGCGCTCGAGGAAGTCGGCCAGGGCGAGCTGCTCCACCACCGGCGTGCCGAGGTCATCGCTGGCCTTGGCCGCTGCCACACCTTCCGCCAGGCGCTTCGGCGCCACCAGCCAGCCCAGCCGCAGCCCGGGAGCGAGCGTCTTGCTCACCGAGCCCGCGTATGCGACCAGCTCCGGCGCGAGTCCCTGCACCGCGCCGACCGGAGCGCGGTCGTAGCGGTACTCGGCGTCGTAGTCGTCCTCGAGCACGACCGCCCCGGTGCGGGCGGCCCAGTCGATCAGCGCGGCGCGCCGCTCTGGGGCCAGCACCACGCCGAGCGGGAACTGGTGGGCGGGCGCCGCGAATGCGGCGTCGGGCGCCAGTGCCTCGAGCACGTCGACCCGCAGGCCGTCGCCGTCCACCGGCACCGGGACGATCTCGAGGCCGTTGGCCGCGAGCTGCTCGCGGC
>JACCSF010000319.1 GCA_013813135.1 Thermoleophilaceae bacterium
GTCGCCGAGCTGGAGTCCCTTGCCGCACGGGCGCGCCTGCGGCTGCTCGGCCCGGCGGATCCGGCGGGGGTCGGTCCCGCCGGCGACGATCAGCCCGACGAGCCGTTCGGCCTGACCCCGCGCGAGCGCCAGGTGCTCGCGCTGGTGGCCCGCGGCGCGACCAACCGGGAGATCGGCCTGGAGCTGCACATGGCGGAGAAGACCGCCAGCGTCCACGTGTCCCGCATCCTCGCCAAGCTCGACGTGCGCTCGCGCACCGAGGCCGCCGCGCTGGCGGTGCGGCAGGGGCTCGCGGATACGGGCGCCGCAGTCTGAGAGGGTCCGGCGCAGCCGCGGAGCACTCCAGCGGTCATGCTTCGCGCCGTGGAGCTCACCACCCGCACCGTCTCGCTGGCCCTCGCCGAGGAGTTCGGCATCGCGCGCGGCTCGCGCACGGAGCAGGAGGTCGTGCAGCTCGGGCTCGAGCACGACGGCACGGTGGGCCGGGGCGAGGCGGCGCCGGTCTACTACCGCGGTGAGAACGCCGCCACGGCGAGCGCGTTCATCGGCGAAGCGGCGCCGCAGCTCGGGGACGACCCGTTCGCGCTCGAGGAGATCCTGGCCCGTCTCGACGGCGACGCCGCCGGGCGCTCGGCGCTCGACGCGGCGCTGCACGACTGGGTCGGCCGCCGCCTGGGCGTGCCGGTCTGGCGGCTGCTCGGCCTGTCGCGGAGCGCGCCGGTCACCTCCTACACGCTCGGGATCGACACGCTCGAGGGCACGCGCGACCGCGCGCGCCGCGCGCGTGCGTTCAAGGCGCTGAAGGTCAAGGTCGGCGGCGCCGAGGACCTGGCCCGCCTCGAGGCGGTGCGCTCGGAGTCGGACGCACCGCTGCGGGTCGACGCGAACGAGGGCTGGACGCTCGAGGAGGCGCGCGAGCTCGTGCCGGTGCTGGTCGAGCTCGGTGTGGAGCTGATCGAGCAACCGTTTCCGGCAGCCGACCTGGAATCCTTTTGCGCTCTGCGAGAGCTGTCGCCGCGACCGCCGGTGATCGTGGACGAGGGCTGCCACGACCTGCGCGACGTGGCGGATGTAGCCGGCTATGCCGATGGGATCAACGTCAAGCTTGCGAAATCCGGAGGGCTGCGCGAGGCGGTGCGAATGGTGCACGCCGCGCGCGCCCTGGGGCTGAGCGTGATGATCGGCTGCATGGTGGAGTCGCAGCTGGGCGTGGCGCCGGCGGCGCAGATCGCGTCGCTCGCGGACTGGGTTGACCTGGACGGCCACCTGCTGCTGGCGGACGAGCCGTTCCGCGGGCTGCAGCTGGAGGAAGGGCGGGTGCTGCCGTCGCACGGCCCGGGCCTGGGAGTCGAGCCGGCCCAGTGAGCGAGAGGCTCGCCATCTTCGCGGAGGGTCTGTTCGCGGCGCACAACGGCAAGACGGCGCACGGTGTGATCCGCTACGGCACCCGCGACGTGGTCGCGGTGATCGACTCCACGCAGGCGGGCCGGACCGCCTCGGAGGTGGTCCCGTTCAGCCTGCACCCCGTGCCGATCGTCGCGACCCTGGGCGAGGCGATCGACCGCGGCGCGACGGCGCTCTTGTTCGGCGTCGCGCCAACGGGCGGCAAGCTCGACCCGGACTGGCGCGCGATCCTTCTCGAGGCGATCGGCGCCGGCCTGCACGTCGAGGCCGGCCTGCACACGCAGCTCTCGGAGGACCCCGAGCTGCGCCGCGCCGCCACCCGCGCCGGCGTCGCGCTGCGTGACCTGCGCGCCGCGCCGGCCGACCTGACCGTCCCCGAGGGCCCCTACAGCCGCCCCGACTCGGTCAAGGTGGTGCACAGCGTCGGCTCGGACACGGTGATCGGCAAGAAGGTCGTCACGCTCGAGCTCGACCGCGCGGCGCGTGGGCGCGGCCGCCGCTCCGTCTACGTGCCCAGCGGTCAGACCGGCGTGGCGATCGCCGGCTGGGGCATCGCCGTCGACCACGTGATCTCCGACTACGTGGCGGGCGCCGGCGAGCGGCTCGTGCACGAGGGCGCGCAGCGCGGCGACCTGCTCTTCGTCGAGGGCCAGGGCGGCCTCTTCCACCCCGCCTACTCGGGCGTGACGCTCGGCCTCATGCACGGCTCGGCCCCCGACCTGCTCGTGCTGGTGCACAAGGCCGGCACGACGGCGCTGCGCAACTACCCCGATCTGCCGATCCCGCCGCTGCCCGAGCTGATCGCCGCCTACGAGGGCACCGCCCGCCCGGTGCGACCCGCGCGGGTGGCCGCGATCGCGCTGAACACAGCCGAAATGGACACCGACGAGGCGGCCCGCTCGGCGATCGCCGCCGCCGAGGCCGAGACGGGGCTGGTTGCGGACGACGTGGTGCGCTTCGGGCCCGACCGGATCCTGGACGCCGTGCTCGAGGCGCTCTAGCCGGGTGAACGCCTACCGACCGCGGGTCCTCGTGACAGGCGCCACCGGCTTCGTCGGCGGCCGCCTCGCCGGCGAGCTGGTCGAGCAGGGACACCCGGTGCGTTGCCTTGTGCGCGACCGCCGCCGCGCCGAGCAGCTCGAGCGTGCCGGCTGCGAGCTCTACGAGGGCGATGTGCTCGAGCGCGACAGCCTGACCGGAGCCGGCACGGGAGTCGAGGTCGCGTACTACCTGATCCATTCGATGGGCCGGGGCGGCGACCGGTCCAGCTTCGCCGAGCGCGAGCGCCGCGCCGCCTCGAACTTCGCCGCGATGGCCCGTGCCGACGGCGTTGGCCGAGTGGTGTACCTCGGCGGACTGGGCGACCGGCCGAGCTCGGAGCATCTCGCCAGCCGCGCCGAGACCGCGGCCGTGCTCGCCCGCGAGGGCCCGCCGCTGACCTGGTTCCGCGCCGGCATGGTGATCGGTGCGGAGAGCGAGAGCTACCGCATCCTGCGCCACCTGGTGAAGCGCCTCCCGGTGATGATCGCTCCGGCCTGGCTGCGCAACCGCACGCAGCCGATAGCGATCGACGATGTGCTGGCCTACCTCAGCCAGGCCGCTCGGCGGCCCGAGTCAGCGGGCCGCGAGATCCAGATCGGCGGTCCTGACGTGGTCACCTATGCGGAGCTGATCGCGATGATGGCGGACGTCCTGGGGGTGCGCCCGCGCCCGCAGCTGCCCGTGCCGCTGCTGAGCCCGCGGCTGTCGTCGCTCTGGATCGGCCTGGTGACACCGGTCGACGTCGGCGTGGCGCGACCGCTGGTCGAGAGCCTCGCCGTCGAGACGGTCGTCAGCGACCGCTCAGGCCAGGAGCCGTTCGACGTGGAGCCCACACCGGCGCTCGAGGCGCTGCGGCGGGCGAGCGCGGCGGGCGGCAGCGCGGCGCCCTAGCGCGGCAGACGGGTCCGACAGCAGCACAAGGGGTCGAGCTCGGCCCGTCCGTCGGCTGTCGGCTGTGCAAGTCGCCGCGGCGCTCAGCGCGGCAGCGACGGCGCGATGATCCGGTACGCCTTCAGCCCCAGGCCGAGCCGCTCGCGGTCTTCGCTGCGCAGCGGGTCCAGGCCGCTCAGCTCCCGGACGCGCTCCAGGCGGTACGCCACGGTGTGGCGGTGCGCGTGGATTGCCTGCGCCGTGGCGTTCATGTGGCAGTTGTTGGCCAGATAGGCGTCGACAGTGCCGACCAGGTCGGTCGCGTACTGCTCGTCGTAGCGGACGAGCGGGGCGACCGTGTCCTCGAAGAAGCTGCGGACCTCCTGCGGGTGGCTGGCGAGCACCCGGAACAGCAGCCGGTAGGTGCCCTCGCCGATCTCGGCGCCCGGTGGGCCGCCGCCGGCGGCGGTGACTCCGAGCACGAGCTCGGCCTCCTCCAGCGCCCGGCGGGCCTCCGCCGCCCCGCTGCGGTACGACGACACGCCGATCTCGGCGTGGCGTCCCAGCCGTGCCGCGGCGCGGCGAGCCGGGTCGGGCGGGCCGGGCAGCAGCGCGTAGACCTTGTCCTCGACCGCCTGTGCAAGCGCGTCCGGCAGCTCGGCGGCGAGCGCCGCAACCAGGCGGCCGGGGCCGCGCCCGTTCGGGTTCGCGCACAGCGCCACGAAGCCGCCCGCGAGATCGCAGCCGAGCCGGGCTGCGCGCCGCTGCACGTCCGCCGGGTCCAGGTCGGGACGCGTCAACAGCTCCTCCAGTAACGAGCCGCGCAGCGTCTGCTCGGTCTCGTCCCTGGCCTCGACGACGGCCACCTCCGTCAGGGCCGCGATCGCGGCCATGTGAAGGTACTCGCCGGCATCCGGGCCCCCGGGGCCGAGCAGCAGCACGGCGCCCAGCTCACGGCCGCCCGACGAGATCGGCACCTCGGCCGTCACGTCGGACGGGCGCTGCGGGCGCCCGCCGGCGAGGCGGACGCCCACGTAGCGCTCGTATCGGGCCCATCCCTCGAGTGGCACCCCAAGCCGCGGCACGACCACAGCCACCGGCGCACCGGCGTGCGCGGAGGCGATCTCCGCCACCCGCTCGAGCCCGTCGCCGGCCAGCACGGCGCCCACCATCTCCAGGTGGGCGCCGCGAGGCGTCTCAGCGGCCGCGTCCGGGTTCGCGGCCAATCTCAGGTCAGGGGCGGGAATATCGTTCCCTCCCTAGCCCAGGTCTCCATTGACGGTCACCTCGTCGCCCTCGTGAGCCTGAAGGACCATTTCCCCATCCTCGCCGGTGCGGATCCGCACGGCTTCCTCGACCGGCAGGATGAACAGCTTCCCGTCGCCGACCGAACCCGTGCGGGCGTGCCGCAGGATCACTTCCTTGACCACCCCGACGTCCTTGCTTTCCACGACGCACTCGATCTTGAGCTTCGGCCGCAGGTGCACGGCGAGCTCCGAGCCGCGGTAGTGCTCGGTGATCGCCTTCTGCCTGCCGGACCCCTTCACCTCGGTGATCGTGAGGCTGGGGAAGCCGGCCTCGAGCAGATCCGCGCGGATCGGCTCGAAGGCCTCGTGCCGGATGTAAGCGACGATCATCTTCATACCGTTGCCTCCCCCGTCACCGCGGTGGCCGTGGCGCCGCGATGCGCCGGCGCCGGGACGTCGGGCCGTCCCGGGATCCCCGAGCCGATCTCCGACTGCGGGATGAACTGCTCGGGATACCCGTACATCCCGTGCTCGATGATGTCGAGCCCGGCCTCTTCATCCTCGTCCGAGACGCGGAGGCCGATCGTTGCCTTCATGGCCGCGAACGTCAGGTAGCTCAAGGCGAACACGAATGTGAAGGCCACCAGCACACCGACCGCCTGGGCGGCCAGCTGCGTGAAGTGCCCGGAGTAGACGAGACCGCCGTCCGGGTCGCCGAACGCGTTGTACTCGGCCAAGCGCGGCGCCGTGAACAGGCCGCACGAGATCGTGCCCCAGATACCGGCCAGGCCGTGTGCCGAGGTGGCTCCGATCGGGTCGTCGATCCGCTTGTCGATCCAGATCACCCCGAAGACCACGATCAGGCCGGCCACGAAGCCGATGATCGGCCCCGCCCATGCCTCCACATAGCCCGAAGGCGCGGTGATCGCAACGAGGCCGGCAATCAGGCCGTTGGCCACCATCCCGATGTCGATCGTGCGCTGCTTGATCTGGGTGGCGACGAACGCCCCGATCACGCCGCCGGCGGCGCCCAGCAGGGTCGTCACCGCGACGTCGGCGAGTCGCGTGTCCGTGATGTTCAGCGTCGAGCCCGGGTTGAAGCCGAACCAGCCGAAGAACAGGATGATCACGCCGAGGCCGACGAGCGGCATCGAGTGACCCGGAATCGCCCGCGGCTTGCCGTCGGGCCCGTACTTGCCCTTGCGCGGTCCAAGCAGCAGCAGCGCCGCGAACGCCCCGGTGGCGCCGATCAGGTGCACCGCCGTCGAGCCGGCGAAGTCCTGCATGCCGGTCGCCATCAGGGGCGTGTCGCCGTTCTGCAGCCATCCGCCACCGAAGACCCAGTGCGAGCCGATCGGATAGATGATGGCCGCAAAGACGATCGCGTAGATCACGTACGCGCTGTACTTGATGCGCTCGAGCGTGGAGCCCCAGACGATGGCCAGTGAGACCGCGCAGAACGCGAACTGGAACAGGAACTTCGCTTCGGGGACCGCGTCCGAGAAGCCCATCACGGGGAACGAGTCGGCCCCGTTGCCGGAGAACTGCAGGAAAAAGCCGTTGGAGCCGATGATCGAGCTCGAAACGCCGAGCACGTCTGCGCTTCCGAAGGCGAACGCAAAACCGACCGCCCAGTAGCAAATTGCGGCGATAGAGAGGTTGGTGAGAATCTTCGCGACGCCCGTTCCGGCGTTCTTCATGCGCGAGAAACCGATCTCGAGCATGGCGAAGCCCGCCTGCATCAGCAGGACGAAAACGGCCGCTACGACTACCCACAGGGTGTTGGCGGGAACCGTGTCCGGGAGAGTGCCGTCGATGGCCTTGGCCAGGTCATCGGCGGTCGCCAGTACGAAATCCATAGGTTGGGATGCCTCCTTCCGAGAGTGCCGATCCCAACCTACGGCGGCTTCCCCCACCCGGTCTTTATCCACGTGTCGAAGATTCGGGGGCGGCGTTTCGCCGCCCGGTCGACCCTTTATGCGGTGGGTGCGGGCTCTTCGACCGGATCCGACTCCGGCGGCAGCGCGCCGCCGCGGTCGGTGCCGGCGATCAGCTCGTCGCCGACCTTCCCCTTGGGGATGAAGCCGGACTTCATTCCGAAGTAGACGGCCTGCGGGTGGTGGGCGATGATCGCCACCGTCGACTGCTCGGGCATCACGGCGTAACCGTCGGAGAGGTACATGCCGATCTTGTCGAGCTCCAGCAGGCGCCACACCTTCTCGTGCTCGGACTGGTCAGGGCAGGCCGGGTAGCCCCACGAGTAGCGGCGCCCCTGGTCGAGCTCGATTCCGAGTCCGCGGCGCACCTCCGCGTGGAGCCACTCGGCGAGGCCTTCCGCGGTCTGGACTCCGAGGCCGTGCGTGAACAGCTGCTCGGCGAACTCGCCGTCGCGCTCGAGCTGGGCCATCACCTCGGTCACCTCGGGTCCGACGGTCACGGCCTGCAGCGCCACCACGTCGCGATCGCCGGAGTCGACCGGTCGGAAGAAGTCGGCCAGGCAGATGCGGTCGTGCTTGGGCTGGCGCGGGAAGGCGAGCCGCTCGAGCTCGCGCTCCGGGTCGTCGGGGTCGAACACGATCAGCTCGTTGCCGTCCGCCGCCGCCGGGAAGTAGCCGAGCCGCACGCGCGGGCGCAGGTAGTCCTGCTCGCGCCACATCCGCTCGAGCTTGGGCGCGAAGCCCTCCTCCTCGCCGTCGCCCTCCACGATCTGGCGCCACTCCTCGCCCTTCTTGCCGCGCCCGCCCCAGTGCAGCTTGAACAGCACGTGGCGGTCGAGGTGGGGGTAGACGTCATCGAGGTCGACGTCGAGCTCGCGCGCGCCCCAGAAGGGCGGCTCGGGCACCGACAGGTCGGTGCGGGCCGAGGAGCGCACCGAGTCGTCCGTCACGGGGGGGCCGTCGTCGACCTTCACGACCTGCTCGCGCAGCACGCGCGCCTCGTCACGCGCCCTGGTCACCAGCCCTCCGCGCCTCTCGTCGTCGACCAGCTGGTCGATCGTCGCCAGGCCGGCGAACGCGTCCTTGCAGTAGAAGACGCCGGGCTCGTAGATCTCCTCGGACTCCTTGCCCTTCGGATAGAGGATGCGGCGGCCGAAGTCGCGGTTGATCGCGGCGCCGCCGATCAGCACCGGGAACTCGAGCCCGCGCTGGTGCAGCTCCTGGACGCAGGTGGGCATCTGCTTCGAGGTCGAAACGAGCAGGGCGCTCAGCCCGATGGCGTCCGCCTCGTTCTCGATCGCGGCGTTGATGATCGTGTCGATCGGGACCTGCTTGCCGAGGTCGATGACCGTGTAGCCGTTGTTGGTGAGGATCGTGTTGACGAGCGACTTGCCGATGTCGTGCACGTCGCCGAAGACGGTGGCGATCACGACCTTGCCCTTGGTGTGGCCCTCGATGCGCTCGAGGTGGTTCTCGAGCTGTGCCACGGCGCGCTTCATCACGGTCGCCGACTGGAGCACGAACGGCAGGATGAGCTCGCCGGCGCCGAACTTGTCGCCGACCTCCTTCATGGCGGGCAGCAGCACCTCGTTCAGCGTCGGGACCGCGCCGATCTTCTCGACCGAGCGGTCGATCCACTCCTCCACGCCCTCCTTCTTGCGGCGCAGGATGTGGTAGTGGAGCGCCTCTTCGGGCTCCATGCCCTCGGTCGGGTCGCCCGCCGCCTCCTCCTCGGTCTCGCCCTTCTGCTCGAAGTGGCCGATAAAGCGCTCGAGCGCGTCCTCGCGCTTGTTGAAGACGAGGTCGTCGGTCAGCTCCCGCTCGTTCTCGGGGATCTCGTTGTAGGGCTTGATGTGGTTGGGGTTGACCATCGCCAGGTCCAGCCCCGCCTCCACGCAGTGGTGGAGGAACACCGAGTTGAGCACCGCGCGGGCGCCGGGCGACACCCCGAACGACACGTTCGACACGCCCAGCGAGGTCTTCACACCCGGGATCTCGGCCTTGATGCGGCGGATGCCGTCGATCGTCTCGACGGCGGATGGCCGCCACTCCTCGTCGCCGGTGGTGAGCGTGAACGTGAGCGCGTCGAAGATCAGCGCCTCGCGGTCGAGCCCGTGTTCGTCGCAGGCCAGGCCGACGATGCGCTTGGCGACCTCGACCTTGCGCTCGGCCGTCTTGGCCATGCCGACCTCGTCGATTGTCAGCGCGATCAGCGCGGCGCCGTGGGCCTTGGCCAGCGGAGCCACCACATCGAGCTTGTCGCGGCCGGCCTCCAGGTTCACGGAGTTGACGATCGCCCGGCCGGGGATCTGCTCGAGCGCCAGCTTGATCACGTCAGGCTCGGTCGAGTCGACCTGGATCGGCGCGGGCTGGCTCAGCGCGATGCGCTTGACGACCTCGCGCATCTGCTCGGCCTCGTCCTGGCGCTCGGTGAGCGCGACGCAGACGTCGAGCACGTGCGCGCCGCCGGTGACCTGGTCCTCGGCCACCTGCACGAGCCCGTCGTAGTCGTCGGCCAGCAGCAGCTCCTTGGCCTTGCGCGAGCCCTGCGAGTTGACCCGCTCGCCCACAAGCGTCGGGCGCGGCTCCTGCACGAGCGGCGTGGCGGTCATCATGCTCGACAGCAGCGCCATCCCGCGCTCGGGTCGCGCGCCTGCCTCGCGGCCGCCGACTCGATCGACGATCGCGCGAATGTGGTCGGGGGTCGTCCCGCAGCAGCCGCCCACGATCGAGACGCCGTAGCGCTCGACGAACTCCTGGAGCACGTTCGCGAGCGGGTCGGGCTGCTCGGGGAAGATGGTCTCCCCCTCGGGGCCCTGAAGCGGCAGGCCGGCGTTGGGGATGCAGTGCACCGGCACCGGGCTGAACTCGCCCAGGAAGCGGATCGCGTCGCGCATGTCCTCCGGCCCGGTGGAGCAGTTGAGCCCGATCACGTCGACGTCCAGGGCCAGCAGGGTGGTCAGCACGGCCTGGATGTCGGTGCCGAGCAGCATCTTGCCGCCGTTCGGCAGCAGTGAGACGCTCGTCTGGATCGGCACCGTGCGGCCGGCGAGCTTGAAGGCCTCGCGGGCGCCGAACACGGCCGCCTTGACCTCGAGGATGTCCTGCGCGGTCTCGATGATGAGCAGGTCGGCGCCGCCTTCCACGAGGCCGCGCGCCTGCTCTGTGAAGACCTCGACCAGCTCGCCGAAGGTGATCTTGCCGAGCGTCGGATCGTCGCTCGCGGGCAGGTGACCGGTCGGGCCGATCGACCCGGCGACAAAGCGCTGGTCGCCGGCGGCGGCGCGGGCGAGCTCGGCCGCACGGCGGTTGATCTCGGGAGTGTGCTCGCCGAGACCCCACTCTTCGAGCTTGAGCCGCGAGGCCTGGAAGGTGTCTGTCTCGAGCACCTCGGCGCCCGCCGCGATCATCGACTCGTGCACGCCCTGGATCACGTCCGGGCGGTTGAGCACGAGCGCCTCGTGGCACTTGCCCGCCAGGCCGCCGTAGTCGGCAGGCGTCAGGTCGAACTGCTCGAGCGTCGCGCCCATGCCGCCGTCGAAGACGACGACGCGCTCACGCGTGGCCTGGATGAAATCGCGCTCTGCGGGCAAGGTTCGTCACATGCTACCGAACCTTGACACGAATGTGTGAAGGTTGGGGATGCGGGGCGGCGCCGCCCGCCCTCAGTGCCTCTTCTTCGACGCCGCGTAGGCGTCCACGATCCCCTCTCCGTAGAACCCGTTGAACTCCGGCGTGCCCTCGCAGGTCGCCGTGTAGTCAGGCGTCAGGTCCGGGTCCGGGTAGGTGAACACGGGCGGGTTCGGGCAGGGCCGGTCCTGCGCCGTCCGCTTGAGCACCCGCTCGACCACGTCCGGCGACAGCGTCAGGCCGCCGTTGCGCTCGTCGAGCCTCCCGCGCGAGGCGACCACCAGCGCCGCCACGCCAACCGCGTGCGGGGATGCCATCGAGGTGCCCTGCAGGTACTGGTAGTACGCGCAGTCACCGCGCGAGCAGTCCGCCAGCACGAACGGCGTGTTCGGCGTGCCGTCCGGATTGAGCTCCTCGTTGGCGATCGCCACCGACTTCGGATACGGCGCGAGCACCGTGTTCGCGGGCGTGTTGTAGCGGTCGGTGCCGAAGAAGTCGCGCCGGTCGCCGCCCGGCGCCGACAGGTCGGCCTGCTCCACCCCGTAGTCGGAGTAGTAGGCCTTGCGCTCGCTCGGGCCGACCGATGTGATGCCGAGCACCCCTGGCGCCTCGAGCGGCATCGACTCACAGGAGTTGTCGATGGCGCGCGAGCGCTCCGTCTCCGGCGGGTAGTCCGGGCTGGTCTCGTCGATCACCGGCTTGCCGAGATCGGTGTGGCCGTTGCCCTCAGCCGACACCAGCGTCACGCCGTGCGAGCGCGCGTACGCGAGCGCCCGCTCCGTAGCCCGGATGATCGTCTGCTGCTCCAACTGCTCCTCCGGCGAGTCGGCCGGGTTGCCGGCGCAGTTGTAGAGCCACGGATCGATGTAGTACGACATGTTCACCACGTCGACTCCGACGTCCGCCGCGTACGTCAGCGCGTCGACGCTCGGCTGCAGGAAGAAGTAGCCGGAATCCTGGCCCGCGCGGATGTTCACGAGCTCGACGTCGGGCGCCACGCCGGCCATGCCGAGCCGGTTTATCGGCGCGCCGATCGTGCCGGCCACGTGCGTGCCGTGCCCGTCCTCGTCCACGTCGGAGGGGTCGTTGCAGGACCCGTCCGGGTCCTCCTCGCACGCTCCGTCGATCAGCGGGATGTCGGTCGTGAAGTTGCGGCTCAGCGAGCGGTTGAAGTTCGGCGCGATATCCGGATGGGACCCGTCGATACCGGTGTCGATGACGCCCACCCGCACGCTCGAGTTGCCGCGCTGGCGCTTGTAGGACCTGGTCGGCGTCGCGTTGATCATCCGCATGTCCCACTGCAGGTCCGCGAACGGCTCGTCGAGCGGCGCCGGGGCGCCCCCGCGGTGCACGCGGCCGTGCCCCGGGGCCGTCTTGCGCTCTGCCGTCATCCGCTCGAGCGCGAACGGATCGCGCACGCGGGCGCGGCTCGCGGGCGCGTAGCCGATCGAGCGGTTGCGGGCCGCGCCGTAGACGGCGCCGCTGCGCGCCACGGTGCCCGCGAAGCGAGCGTTGGCCGAGCGCACGGTCGCCACGCCGACCTTGGGGTTCTCGCGCACGATCCTGCCGCCGGCCCGCTTGATCGCCCTGTGGGCGGCGCCGACCGACGCGCCGCGCTCGTAGAGCACGACGTAGGTGCGCTTCGTGGGGGCATGCTTGGCCGCGCCGGCGGTGAGCGGAACGACCAGGACGAGCGTTCCGAGGAGAGCAAGCAAGAGTGTGCGTCGCATAGCGGTCTCCTACCCCGGCGCGACGATCCTTAGACCGGGGAACCGCCGCCGCGCGCCCGGCCGAGCCGAGCGCTTGGCGCACTACGCCTCGAGCTCGGCAGCCTCGCCGCGGCGCGCGGCGCTGCCCAGCTGCACCGGCGACGCGTGCAGCGCCCGCAGGCGCAGGTCCTTCCAGGTCATGCCCTCGCGCACCAGCGCAGGCATCCCCATCGCCAGCGCGGTCGCGATCTCGACCGCCTGCAGGATGATCCCGTAGGCAAACGCGTCGGTCTTGCCGACGCCGTATGCGGACAGCACCGCCACGCACGCCGCCTGGAAGACGCCCAGGTTCGAGGGCGTGGCCGGTAGCGCCGCCGTCACGTTGACCGCGAACAGCACCGCCGCCGCGGCGCCGATGCCGGCGCGCTCGTCCAGGCCGAGCGCCACGAGCAGCACGTAGCAGGCAAGCCACTGGATCGCCCAGGCGGTGAGCTGCATGAGCGCGGCCCACCCGCCCAGCTTCGGCCGCCGAAACACCTGAAGCCCGGAGCGCACCTGCAGCATCGCGCGCCGCGCCGTCGCGGCGGCCAGCTGCACGCGCTGGAAGCGCGTGGGCTTGCCGCGGCGCAGCAGCCAGGGCGTGGCGACGACGAGTGCGAGCAGGACCAGCGGGGCGACGGTGGCGATCACGAGCGCGTCCTCGCGCCCGCGGAAGATCCCGACGGTGGCGAACATCACCGCTCCCAACACGATCAGCGCGAGGATGTTCAGGAGCGTCTGGGAGACGATCGTGCCGAGCACGACCGGGAAGCGATCGCGCATTCGGCCGAGCCGGCGCGCGACGATCAGCGCGCGCGAGGGCTCGCCGAGCCGGGCGGGCATCGTGGCCGACATCAGCACGCCGATCATCGTGCCGCGGGCGATGTCGCG
>JACCSF010000324.1 GCA_013813135.1 Thermoleophilaceae bacterium
GCGTACCGGACGCCGAGATCCCGGCCGCCGCCGCGGCCGTGGCGGGTGCTGCGGCGCTGGTGGGGCACACGAGCGGCGCGACGCCGCTGAGCGCTCTCGCGCCGGCGGCCCGCTTCGGGCTGCATCCGCTGCAGACGTTTGCCCTCGACTCGAGCGGTCTGTCCGCCTTCGCCGGCGCCGGCTGTGCCGTCGCAGGGTCCACGGCCGAGGCGCTCGCCTTCGCCGCCGATCTCGCGCGCACGCTCGGCATGACGCCGTTCGAGATCGACGACGACGGCCGCGCCGCGTACCACACGGCCGCCTCGATGGCGTCCAACTTCCTGGTGACGCTGCAGGCGGCGGCCGAGCGGATCGCCGCCGGCGCCGGGCTCGACCCCGACGAGGCGCGGCAGCTGCTCGTCCCGCTTTTGCGCCACACGGTGGACAACGTCGCCGAGCTCGGGCCTCAGCGGGCGCTCACCGGGCCGGTGGCGCGCGGCGACGACGCCACGGTCGCCGCTCAGCGGCGCGCGGTGGCCGAGGCCGCCCCCGAGCTGCTCGACCTCTTCGACGAGCTGGTGCACCACACGCGAGCGCTGGCAGGGACGGCGGCCCGGGCGTGAGGACGATCCGCACCGTCCACGAGCTGCGCGAGGTGCTCGCCCCCGCGCGGCCCGCCGGGCGCAGTATCGGCCTGGTCCCGACGATGGGCTTCCTCCACGACGGCCACATCGCGCTCCTCCGCCGCGCACGTGAGCAGTGCGACGTCGTGGTCGTTTCGCTGTTCGTCAACCCCGCCCAGTTCGGCCCGGGTGAGGACCTGGAGGCGTATCCGCGCGATGAAGCGCGCGACGCTGCGCTGGCGGAGGCCGAGGGCGTGGACGTGCTGTTCGCCCCGCCCGCCGAGGAGGTCTACCCGCCGGGCTTCGGCACCAGCGTTACCGTCGCCGCGCTCACCGAGGTGCTGGACGGCGCACCCGAGCAGCGCGGTTCCGAGCACTTTGCCGGGGTCACGACGGTGGTGACGAAGCTGCTCAGCATGGCGGGGCCCGACGTCGCGTACTTCGGCCAGAAGGACGCCCAGCAGGCGCTGGTGATCAGGAAGCTCGTCCGCGACCTCGACATCCCGGTCCGGATCGAGGTCTGTCCCACCGTGCGCGATCCGGACGGCCTGGCCCTCTCCTCCCGCAACGCCTACCTCTCGCCCGCCGAGCGCGACCGGGCGCTCGGCCTGAGCCGCGCCCTGCGCGCGGCAGAGGCGGAGGTGGCGGCCGGCCGTCTCGACGCCGCGGGGGTGCTGTCCGCCGCCCGCGCTCAGCTCGATGCCCACGGCATCGACCCGGAGTACCTCGAACTGCGATCCGCCGCCGACCTCTCGCCCGCCGACCGCGTCAACGGCTCCACCCTGCTTGCCGTCGCGGCCCGCGTGGGCCGCGCTCGGCTCATCGACAACACGATCCTCGGAGGCACGACATGAGCACCCGTCCCACCCAGCGACCGGCGATCACCCTGACCAAGCTCGGCGAGAAGAAGGCCCTCGGCGAGCCGATCGCGATGGTCACCGCCTACGACTTCCCCAGCGCCCAGGTGGCCGAGGAAGCCGGCGTGGACATCGTCCTGGTCGGCGACTCCGGCGCGATGACCGTGCTCGGCTACCCCTCAACCGTCCCGGTGACCCTGGACGAGCTGCTCATGCTCTCCTCCGCCGTGCGGCGCGGAATGTCGACGCCGCTGCTGGTCGGCGACATGCCCTTCGGCTCCTACGAGGTCTCGAACGAGCAGGCGATCGCCAATGCCCAGCGCTTCATCAAGGAGGCCGGCTGTGACGCCGTCAAGCTGGAGCGGGGCGGCAGCTCCGTCGAGCGCGCCCGGGCGATCGTCGGGGCGGGCATCCCGGTGATGGGGCACGTCGGCCTGACGCCGCAGTCCGCGACGGCGCTCGGCGGCTATCGCTCGCAGGGCCGCACGGCGGAGCGGGCGCTGCACGTGATGCACGACGCCCTCGGGCTCCAGGAGGCGGGCTGTTTCGCGATCGTGTTCGAGGCGATCCCGGCCGCGCTCACCGAGGTCATCATGCCGCGCATGCAGATCCCCGTGATCGGGATCGGCGCCGGCCCGGCCACCGACGGCCAGGTGCTGGTGTTCCACGACCTGCTCGGCATCTACGACGGCCACGCCGCGCGCTTCGTCAAGCGCTACGCCGACGTGCGGGCGGAGATGATCAGGGGCGTAAAGGCCTTCGCCGAGGACGTGCGGACGCGGCGCTACCCCGAGCCCGAGCACGGCTACACGATGGCCCCGGATGAGATCGACCGCCTCCACGGGCTGATGAGCGAGGGCACCGGCGAGCCCTTCACCGGCGGCTTCACCCTCTGAGCGGCGCTTGCAGGTACCGAGCCGATAGCACCGAACCCTCCTGGTAGTCCGCGGGTTAGTGCGCTTAGCTCACCCCTGCACGAAGGAGGTTCCGAAGTGGATCGCATCCGTCGTTTCCTGCCGTCCCCCGCCATGGTCGTGGCGGTCACAGCCCTGGTGATGTCGCTTGGCGGCTCCGCGTACGCGCTGGTCATCACCGGCAAGAGCATCAGGAACGGGTCGGTGACGAACAAGGACATCCGCAACCGGTCGCTCACCGGAAACGACATCCGCAAGGACAGCCTCGGGGGCGGCTCGATCAACGAGGCGACACTCGGCCCGGTGCCGAGCGCCTTCCTCGCCGGCGGCGGCTCGCGCTTCGCCGTGGTGAGCGCCAGCGGCCAGGCCGTTCGTGGCCGCGACGTCAGCTCCGCGGCGCGCACGTCCGAGGGCCGCTATCAGGTGATCTTCAACGGCGACGTGCGCAGCTGCGGGTACTTCGCCACGGTAGGCGACGAGAGCGCGTCGGCGCCGCCGCAGAACACTCAGATCAGCGTCGGCTCGCTCGGCTCCAACGTCAACGGCGTGGCCGTGCGCACCGAGAACGGCACCAACGGCACGGAGCTCGACCGCCCGTTCCATCTGATCGTCATGTGCTGACCCGGTCCGGGTAGTCGATCGGCCGCAATACCCGCGCGGGGATCCCCGCCGCCACCGAGAAGGCGGGGATGTCCCGCGTAACGACGCTGTTCGCGCCGATCACGCAGCGCTCGCCGATCGTGACGCCGCCGGTCACGACCACGTTGGCGCCGCACCAGACGTTGCTCTCGACCCGGGTTGGGCCCTTGCTGGTGAAGCCCTGCCACGGGACCGGCCGCTCCGGGTCGTCGAAGCGGTGGG
>JACCSF010000327.1 GCA_013813135.1 Thermoleophilaceae bacterium
GAGCGGGACCCCGCGGCCAAGGTCGCCGCGATCGAACGCGCGGACCATGAGCTGCTCGCGCGGCTTGCCCGTCTCGTGCAGATATACGCCGGGACACTGCGCGTGTGCCCCGACCACGGCTGCGACCCCCGTACCGGCGAGCACGACCACAGCCCGGTGCCGAGCGTGCGCTGGACCCCCACCGCGCGGGGCCACGGTGCCGACGCCCGCCTGACCGAGCGGGCCGTCGCGGCGCTGCCGGTGCACGATGCCGCCGAGGTGCCAGTCGAGTGATCCCGCGCATTGTTGTGGCGGGCACCAGCTCGGGCGCGGGCAAGACGACGATCGCCTGCGGGCTGATCGGGGCCCTGCGCGCCCGCGGCCTGCGCGTGCAGGGGTTCAAGGTCGGCCCCGACTACATCGATCCGAGCTACCACGCGCTCGCCTCGGGCCGGCCCGGGCGCAACCTGGATGCCTTCCTGAGCGGTCCGGCGATGATGGCGCCGCTGGTGCGCCACGGGGCGCAGGGCGCGGACGTGGCCGTGATCGAGGGCGTGATGGGCCTTTTCGACGGCGCCTCCGGGCGCGGCGAGCTCGCCTCGACCGGCCACGTCGCGAAGCTGCTCCGGGCCCCCGTGGTGCTGGTGGTCGACGCCGAGTCGATGGCGCGCTCGGCGGCGGCGATCGTCCACGGCTACCGCACCTTCGACCCGGACATCGAGGTCGCTGGTGTGATCTTCAACAGGGTCGGATCGGACACCCACGAGCTCTTGCTGCGCGAGGCCGTCGAGCCGCTGGGCGTCCCGGTCGTGGGGGCTCTGCGCCGCGACGAGCGCGTGGCCGCCCCCGAGCGCCACCTCGGCCTGGTGCCGGCTGGGGAGCGCGAGCGGCGCACGTCGGTGGCGCTCGCCACCCTCGCGGAGTCCGTGAAGCGCAATGTCGACCTCGACGCTGTGCTGCGTCTGGCCCACTCTGCCCCCGCGCAACCAGGCGAGGCCTGGAGCCCGGATCCCGAAGGGGTGCCCGCTGCGTGGGTCCGGATCGCCATCGCGCGCGGCCCGGCGTTCTCCTTCCACTACGAGGAGAACCTCGAGCTGCTCGCCGCGGCGGGCGCCGAGCTGGCGCCGTTCGACCCGCTCGTCGACGAGCGGCTTCCGCCGCAGGCGGGCGCGCTGGTGCTCGCCGGGGGGTTCCCGGAGGTGTTCGGCGCGGAGCTCGAGGCCAACGAACCGCTGCGCGCCGAAGTGGCGCGCTTCGCGGCCGGCGGCCGACCCGTGCTGGCCGAGTGCGGCGGCCTGCTCTACCTCTGCCGCGAGCTCGACGGGCACGAGATGTGCGGAGCGATACCCGCGCGTGCGGCCATGACGCGCCGGCTGACGCTCGGCTACCGCGAGGCGACCGCCGAGACCGCCACACCCTGGATGGACGCGGGAGAGCAGGTCCGGGGGCACGAGTTC
Source organism: Thermoleophilaceae bacterium (assembly GCA_013813135.1). Taxonomy (GTDB): domain Bacteria; phylum Actinomycetota; class Thermoleophilia; order Solirubrobacterales; family Thermoleophilaceae; genus JACVRW01. The sequence continues at coordinate 1,437 of JACCSF010000327.1, forward strand.
CACTACTCGCAGGTCGAGGTCGACGCCGCGCAGCCGCCCGCCTGGAGACTCGCCGCGCGCAGCGGCGAACGCAGCGAGGGCCACGTCTCCGGCGCGCTCCAGGCGAGCTACCTGCACGTGCACTGGGCCGCCCACCCGCACCTGGCCCTGCGCTTCACCCGCGCCGCTCTCACCGCCCAGCCCGCCCCGGCATGAGCCTCACGCTCGTGATCGGCGGGACGCGCTCCGGCAAGAGCCGGCGCGCCGAGACGCTGGCGCTCGCGACCGGCCTGCCGGTCCGCTACGTGGCCACTGCCGACGCCTCGGATCCGGCGATGGCCGAGCGCATTCGCCGCCACGCCCAGCGCCGGCCGCCGAGCTGGACGACCGTGGAGGCCGGGGACGAGCTCGCAGAGGCGGTCGCGGCTGGCCGCGGCACATGCGTCCTGCTCGACGGCCTCGGTCCGTGGGTGGCGACCGCCCTCCACCGCGCCGGTGCGTTCGACGAGCCCGAAGCCGCGACGCTGCAGGGGGTGCACGAGCGCGTAATGGCCGAGATCGAGTCCGTCGCCAGCGCGGCCGCCGGGGCAGATCCGTTGATCGTGGTCGCCGAGGAGGCTGGTCAGGGGGTGCTCCCGCCCGATGCCGCGTCGCGCGCCTGGCTCGACCTGATCGGCGACGCGAAGCGCCGCCTGGCCGAGGTGGCCGAGCGCGTGGAGCTGGTCGTGGCCGGGCGGCCGCTGGCGGTCGGAGGCGGCCCGGCCGCGGGCGCCGCAGGGTTACGCAGCCACGGAGATGCCGAGCTTGCGCCCGGGCTCGCCGACCACGCCGTGAACGTGATGAGTGGAGGGCCGCCCGACTGGCTGCGCGCCGCTCTCCACGACGCCCTCGACAGCGACGGTCACCGCTACCCGGACGAGCGGCCCGCGGCGGCGGCGCTGGCCGCCCTGCACGGCCGCGATGCCGCGGAGGTGGTGCCGACCAATGGAGCAGCCGAGGCGCTCTGGCTCCTCCCCGCGGCGCTGCGCCCGACGCTGGCCGCCTGCGTGCATCCGGCGTTCACGGAGGCGGAGGCGGCGCTGCGCGCCCACGGCGTCGCGGTGACGCGCGTGCTGCGCGATCCGGAGCGCGACTTTGTCCTGGACCCGGCGGCCGTACCCGATGCGGCCGACCTGGTCGTGGTCGCCAATCCCGCCTCCCCCAGCGGGACGCTCGACCCGGCGGCGGCGCTGCTCGCACTGCGGCGTCCAGGCCGGGTGCTGGTCGTGGACGAGGCCTTCATGGACCTCGTGCCAGGCGAGCCGGGCACGCTCGCGCGCGACCCGCTCCCCGACGTAATCGTGGTGCGCAGCGTGACCAAGTCGATGGCGTTGCCTGGAGTGCGCGCCGGCTACGCCATCGCGGCCCCCGCTCTGGCGCAGCAGCTCCGTGCCGCTCGGCCGGCGTGGTCGGCCAACGCGGTCGCGCTCGCCGCGCTCACCGCGGTCGCTGAGCGCCCGGAGGCGCTGGCCGCGGCCGCCGAGCGAGCGGCGCAGGAGCGCGCGGACC
>JACCSF010000343.1 GCA_013813135.1 Thermoleophilaceae bacterium
CTCGCATACCCCGCCCGCCAGCTGCTCGGTCGCGGCGCCGCGCAATAGCCCTGTGCGACCGTCCTCGATCAGCGTGCGCGGTCCGCCGGCGTCCACCGCCACCACCGGCAGCCCGCTGGCCTGGGCCTCGAGCACGACCTGGCCGAATGTGTCGGTGGCGCTGGCGAAGAGGAACAGGTCGGCGCTCGCATAGGCGCGGGCCAGGGCCTCGCCTTCGAGCCAGCCGAGCAAGGTGGCGTGGACGCCGAGGCGCTCGCGCAGCGCATCCTCGTCGGGGCCGCCGCCCGCCAGCACGAGATGCAGGCGCGGGTCGCGCTCGCGGGCCGCCAGGAAGGCATCCGCCAGCAGCGTCGCGCCCTTCTCCTCGCTCAGGCGCCCCGCGTAGAGCACGGTCAGCTCACCCGGGTGCAGCCCCGGCTCGCGCAGTCGCGGGTCGAAGCGCGACACGTCAACGCCGCGATCCCAGCGCGCGATCGCCTCGGGGGCGATACCCAGCGCCCGCAGCGACTCATCGGCGGACTCGCTCGGCGAGAGGACGGACGAGCACAGGCCGTAGAGCGCGGCCAGCGCCATGTCCATGCCCGCCCGCAGCCGCTTGTCGCCGGAGCGAAGCCCGGCGTACGCGCCGAGCTCCGTGTGGTAGGAGCCCACCAGCGGCAGCTCCATCGTCCTGGCGATCAGTGCGGCGGCGACCCCGGCCGGGCCGGGGGAGCAAATGTGTACGAGGTCGTAGCGGCCCTCGGCGAGGGCCTCAACGGTCGCCGGTAGGCTCGGCACGCCGACCCTGAGCCCGACGTAGAGCGGGATGTCGACCTCGGCGACCGCGGGCAGTCGCCGGTCCACGTTGGCGTCGGTGCCGATCACCTCGACCTCGAAGGCGGGCACGCCGCGCTCGCGGATCTCGTCGAGCGTGTGGGTCACACCGTGCATGCCACCGACCCCGTCGGCCACGAGCGCCACCCGGTGCGGCTCGCCCTCGCGTTCGACCAGCTTGCCCTTCTCGCGACCGAGGAAGGCGGCAGCCGGCGCGTACGGGATCGCGGGGATGCACGCCTTGAACAGTCCGGCGGCCAGCGGAAGCAGGCGGTCGCCGAGTGCTCCCGGCTCCTCGCTGGCGGCCACGACGTGCTCGACCGCGGCGCGCAGGTCGCGATCGTGCTTGCGGCGGGCCCGGCGGAACAGCTCGCCGTGGCTGAAGCCGTCCTCCTGCATCGCCGCGAGCAGCTCGTGCTCGGAGAGGTCGAGCCCGAGTGCGTCGAGCCAGGCGCGCAGCAGCGCGCGGGCGTCTGCGGGCCCGAGGTCGGCGGCCAGGGGGCCGGAGCGGGCGTCGCCCTGGCACATCACCTGCTCGACCATCGCGAACACCGCGCGCGGGTCCGGCTCTGCGCAGGGTTCGCCGCGGCCTAGTGCGCGAACTGCGAGCGCCATGGCCGCGTGCGCCCATTTCTCGGCGCTGCCCTGCGCCCCGTGCGCCACCGCATCCCCGCGCCGCAGGCGGCGCAGAAACTGTTCCCGGGTCGACGCGGGCGGCGTCTCGGTCCATGTGCGCCCGATGTCGACCCCGGCGTGGTCGTCGGATCCGCCCACCCCGGCCCCGCCATGGGTCTCGATGTAGATGGCGGCCGGCAGGTTCAGCTGTCGAGCGCGTGAGCCGTTGCGCGTCTCCCATACCGGAAACAGCTGGGCGAGGCGGCGGCGGTGGCGCGCGGCGAGCGGGGCGGCGACTGCGTAAAAGGGGTGCGCGAGCGCGCAGGCGATGCCGCACCCGTGCAGGTATTCGGCGCACATCTCGATATCGGTCGAGTTGCGCTGAAGCCATTCGTGGTCCTCACGCGTGATTCCCCAGCAGAGGATGTGCACGGCCTGCGGCTCGCCCTTGAACGAGGCGGTCAGCTCCTCCGAGACGAACACGTCGGGACGGTCCGCGATCTCGAGCACGCCGTCGATGGTGTCGTGGTCGGTGATCGTGACGAAGTCCATGCCGCGCCGCTTGGCCAGCGCGTAGACCTCCTCGGGCGGCGTGGCGCACTCGGGAAGGCCGAGGGCGCGCTGAACGCCGAGGCGCGACTGCTGGGACGCGGACGAGTGGCAGTGCAGGTCTGCGCGCGTCATCTCCATGCGCATAGATTCGCCTGCAAACCGCGGCCATCCGTTATCGGGCCGCGAACCTAGTGTTACCGGATTGCAACAGGCACCCGGGCCGGTTGTGAAAGAAGAGCGGCGTGTCCGAGCTCGAGCGTGGCGCTCTGCGCGTCTCCGTCAGTCGCGATCCGTTCGCGATCGAGATCCGGCGCGGGCGCCGATTGATACGCGGGTTGAGGCTGTGGTCGGCTGCCGGCGAGTCGCGCGACCAGTTCATCCAGCTCACCGAAGGGGTGATCGCCGCCGAGGAGCTGGAGCGACCGCAGCCGTTTCAGCCCGACGATTCCGGCGGGGTCGAGATCGAGCTGCATGACGAACGCGTGACGATCGGCTTCGAGGGCTCGCCCGGAGCCTTCCGCCTCGGCGCCGACTGGGAGGCTCGCCCCGGTGAGCGCTTCACCGGCCTCGGAGCCCGCCACGGCGAGCAGCTCGACCAGACCGGCCGCCGCGTTCGCCTCGGTGCCGACCGGCGCTACACCGGCCCGGACTGCCCGCCCGACATGCTCGACGTTGGCGGCATCCCGCAGGGCGACTACGCGCCGGTCCCATGGCTGCTCGCCAGTCGCGGCTACGCGCTCTGGATCGAGAGCACCGGCGACGGCGTCGAGCTCGACCTCGCCCACCGCATCTCGGTGTCGAGCCGTGCCGCGGCCGGCCCGTTTCGCCTGCACGTGCTCACCGACCCAACTCCCGCGGCCCGCCTGCGCCGGTTCCTGCGCGTCAGCGGGGCCCTGCCCGCGCTGCTCCCCGAATGGGCCTACGGGCACTGGAAGTCACGCGACGTCTACGAGCACCAGCGCGACGTGGAGGATGACCTCGAGGGCTACCGGCACAACCAGATCGCGCTCGACGCGATCGTGATCAACTCGCCCTGGGAGACGCAATACAACACCTGGGAGCCGAACCCGCACCAGTTCGACGACTTCGAGGAGATGGTGCGGCGCTTCCGCGCGCACGCCGTGCACACGGTCGTCTGGGTCACGCCCTGGGTCAACCTCGAGTCGGTCGACGGCCAGCGTCCACCCGACCCCGAGTCGGAGCGCCTGCACCGGGAGCCCGCGCCCAACTACGAACCGGCGGCGCGCGCCGGCCACTTCGTCAAGACGTCCGAGGGGGAGCCGTTCGTGGCGCGCTGGTGGATGGGCACCGGCTCACCCGTCGACTTCACGTCTCCCGAGGCGGACGAGTGGTGGCGCGAGCTCGCCAAGACCGCGCTTCGCCTCGGCGTTGAGGGCATCAAGGCCGACGACGGCGAGGGCTACTTCCCCCCGGACGTGCGCTTCGCAGACGGGCGCAGCGGCGCCGAGGCGGCCTGGGCCTACGGGCTGCTCTACCGGCGCTCGATGCAGTGGTCTTCGCGACGGCCTAGAGGTCGGCCAGCAGCGTCGACCCAGCCGAAATCTCTCGCGCCGAGGCCCGCTCCGCTCAGCGGGTTGTAGTACTCGCGAAACCCCTCGCGCTCGACGGTTCGCCGCAGCGACCCCACGATGCGCTCCCCGGCCTGCGCGTAGCCGAGCTCGCGCAGTGGGGGCACCAGCAGCCAGGCGGTGTTCATCCAGCTCGGGCCGCGCCAGCAACGAAAGCAGTCGAAGCCCGGCCGGAAGGCTCGCTCTTCCATCGAAACGGACGGAATGCCCACCGGCGCGGCGTAGCGGCGCGGGTCGAGCAGGTGCTCCTCCACCAGCCGCCGCCGCGCCTGCTCCGGCAAAGCGGTGAGGGCGAGCGGCGCCAAGGACGACCAGGTGGAGACCTCGATGCGCCGCTCCGAGCGCTCGGCCACGTCGAGGAAGAGACCGCGCCGCTCGTCCCAGCAGCGCTCCATCAGAGCTGCCTCGACGCGCTGCGCGCGCTCGCGGAAGCGCTCGAGGCCCGACATGCGGTGGAGCGCGTGCAGCGACAGCGCGTAGAAGACGTTCACGAGCACGTCCTCGACGTGGTGGTCGAAGCTCTCGACGATGGCGCGGGTCGAATAGCCACGGCGACGGTGCCGCTCGACCAGCCAGAGGTAGCCGGGCGACCAGTGCGCCAGCCAGCCGTACACCTGGTCGTATTTCGGCGAATCGTCGAGCCCCGACTCGTCCGGGAACAGAATCGAGATCAGGCCGTCGCGGTCGGGATCGCGCTCGCGGTCGAGCCAGTCGTAGTGGCGGGCGAGCGGCTCCACGCCCTCGTGGGTGAACTCGGCATCGCCGTCCGCGACCAGGGCCCAGGCGAGCGCGAGCACGGGCGTCTGGGTGTGCGCCGTGGCAAGGGAACCGAATGGGGACGCGGTCGCATAGAGCGGCGCCCGGCGCCAGCGAGCGCGGCCGGCCCAGAAGATCGTGTGCGGCACGAGGCCGTCGGGGCTCATCGCCCGCACCAGCGTGCGCAGCTCCTCGCGGGCGCGGTCGGGGTCGATGCCGCGCCACGCGATCGCGTGAATCCGATGAACGGAGGGCCCCCAGGCGCCGACAAAATGGCGCTTGGTAACGCAGTCAGACGCTAGGAGGCCCGGGTGCAGTATGTCGGAATCGACTGGGCGTATCGACGCGCGGCTTGGTGCGCGAAAGAGGCCGACGGGACGATCTCAGGCGAGGGATTCGTGCCCGCCGACGAGGACGGGCTGGCGCGGCTCGTGATCGAGCTGGGGCCGGAGGTGCGGGCCTGCCTCGAGATGATGAGCGGGGCTGTCTGGGTGCGCGACCAGCTCGCCGGCGCCGGCTGGGCGGTCGAGGTGGCGGACGCGCGCAAGGTGAAGAACGTCGCCCCGCTCGCCTGCAAGACCGACAAGGTGGACGCCCGCGTGCTGGCCGAGCTCTGCCGCCGCGAGCTCGTGCCGGCGCTCTGGATCCCCTCGCTCGAGGAGCGCGCCCTGCGCGAGCGGCTCAAGCGCCGCCTCCACCTCGTCCGCCTCAGGACCTCGGCCAAGAACCGCATCTTCGGCCTGCTCACCCAGTGGGGGCTGCGGATCCCGCTCGAGCGCCTGCGCCAGTCAGACGCGATGGAGCTGCTCGAGGCACGCGGCGTGCCCGAGGTCTGGTGCTGCTCGGCGGCCGAGGCGCTCGCCGTGATCGACCTGCTCGACGAGCGGATCGCGCCGCTCGAGCAGGAGCTCTCGCCGCTGGCCCGGGCAGACCGGCGGGTCGTCCTGCTCGACACGATTCCCGGCATCGGCTCCGTGCTCGGGCTGACGATCGCAGCCGAGATCGGCGAGGTCGCCCGCTTTCAGAGCCCGCGCAAGCTGATCGGCTATGCCGGCCTCGCTCCCCGGGTCAAGCAATCGCCCGAGCGCTCGCGCTCGGGCGAGCTCTCGAAGGCGGGCTCGCGGACGCTGCGCCGGGCCGCCGTCGAAGCCGCCCAGGGCGCCTGGCGCGAGTCGAACCCCTGGCACCGCCTCTACTCAGACGTCAAGGCCCGCAGCGGCAAAGCGAACCCGGCCAAGGCCGCGGTCGCCCGCAAGGTGCTGATCGCCTGCTGGCACGTGCTCAGCCGCGAAGAGCCTTTCAAGCCGAGCCCCCCTCCGCGCACCGATCTTGTCCCGGCAAGCTCCAGCTGCTTTCTGGCCGCCTGACGGCCCGCGCGTGAATTGAGAAGCCGGGACAGCTTCCATCCGAGATGGTGCGCCACGAGCGCCGAAAGAGAAATGAGCGTTCCTCAACCTGACAACGAAAGGACTTGACAGGCGCCAACCGTTCAAAGAGAAAGCA
>JACCSF010000344.1 GCA_013813135.1 Thermoleophilaceae bacterium
GCTGCTCGTCGAGCGCCGCCCGCACGGCGCCCGACCGCCGTTCGCGGGCCCAGCCCGCCAGCGCCGCCACCACCGCAGCCGCCAGCAGGATCGTCACCAGATCATCGAGGGCGTCGGCGAGGTCGCCGCCCGCCAGTGCGATGCCGAGCACGAGCAGGCCGGCTGCGCCGAGCAGGGCGGCGGCCACGCGGATCAGCGTCCTGCCCCTCCCTGGGCTCGGTCCCTCCATGGGGCGAACGTACCCCAAGATCGCGTCGGGACACCCCGGAGTCCGGGAACGCCTTGGCCCCGCGCCTACGGGGGCAGCCGCTGGCCGGGCCGCCGCACGCGGAACCAATGGGCGCCATGGGGAGGCAGCTCCAGCGTGACCGCGCCCTCCGCCAGCTCGTGGTGCTCCTCGTCGAAGAGATCGACCAGGGTGCCGTCTCCTCCGAGCTCAAGCCGGGCGCCGGCATCCCGTCCGGCGAGGTTGTGGACCGCGACCACGGTCGAGCCGTCCCAGTCGCTGCGCTGAGCGAAGATAGCCGCGTCACCGGGATCGAGCAGCGCCCACTCGCCCCAGCCGAGCTCCGGGCACTCCCGGCGGCGGCGAATCAGCCGCTCCATCCAGTTGAGCAGCGCCTCGGCATCCCGCCGCTGGCGCGCCACGTTGACCTCGTGGAACCCGAACGGGCCCTGCTCCACCACCGGACGGCAGGCTTCTCGGGCGGTCGTGAAGCCGGCCTGCCGCTCGCCGGACCACTGCATCGGCGCGCGGACGCTGTAGCGCCCCTCGATGGCCAGGTTCTCGGCCATACCGATCTCCTCGCCGTAGAAGAGGACGGGCGTTCCCGGCAGCGAGAAAGCGAGCGAGTAGACCATCCGGATGCGGCGCTCATCGCCGCCGAGCATGGTTGGCAGTCGCCGCCGCAGCCCGCGGCCGTATAGCTGAAGCTCCTCTTCCGGTCCGAAGGCGGCGAACACCTCCTGGCGCTCCTCCTCGCTCAGCTTGTCGAGTGTCAGCTCGTCGTGGTTGCGCACGAAGTTGGCCCACTGGCAGTCCTCGGGGATCGGTGGGAGCGCCTCCAGGGCCCGCGCCAGCGGGGTCGCGTCCTCCCGCGCGAGAGCGAGGAACATCGCCTGGTTGACGGTGAACGAGAAGATCAGCTGCAGCTCGTCACCGTCCTCGTCGCCGAAGAACTCGCGCTGCTGCTCCGGGGACAGGTTGACCTCCCCGAGCAGCACCGCCTCGCCGTTGCGCCGCCCAATGAAGCGCCGCAGGTCGCGCAGCAGCTCATGCGGGTCCTGGCGGCTTCCCTCGGGGATGCCGGTCGGCTCAATCAGGAACGGGACCGCGTCCACGCGAAACCCGCTCAGCCCCTGCTCGAGCCAGAAGCCAGCCACCTGGGCGATCTCGTCGCGGACCTCCGGGTTGGCCACGTTCAGATCGGGCTGGTGGGAGTAGAAGCGGTGCATGTACCACCTCCCCGCCTCCTCGTCGAACGCCCAGTTGGAGCGCTCCTGGTCGGGGAACACGACGTCGCCGGGGTTCTCCTCAGGCTTTTCGTCGCTCCACACATAGAAGTCGTGGAAGGGCGACTCCGGCCCGCGCCGTGCGTCCTTGAACCATGGATGTTGGTTGGAGGTGTGGTTCACGACCAGGTCCGCAATCACACGCATCCCGCCTTCGCGCGCGGCACGCACCACCTCGAGCAGGTCGCCGTGCGTGCCGAGGCGCGCGTCCACCCCGTAGAAATCGGTGATGTCGTAGCCGTCGTCGCGCTGGCAGGACGGCATGAACGGCATCAGCCAGAGGCAGCCGATCCCAAGCCCGGTCAGGTATTCCACGCGTTCGCAAAGCCCCGGCAGGTCGCCACAGCCGTCGCCGTCGGCATCCAGGAATGTCTCCACGTCGAGGCAGTAGACGACCGCGTTCTTCCACCAGACGTCGCTGGTCGCCTTGCGCTTCACGCGGCCAGCTCCGGCAGGACGCGCTCGCCGAACGCGTTGATGAACGGGCGCAGGTCCTGGCCGACGTGGTGCAGATGGATCTGCTCGAAGCCAAGATCGCCGAGCTCGGCCAGCCAGGCGGCGTGCCGGCCGGCGTCGGCGGACACCAGCACCGCCTGTCGCATGTCCTCCGGGCGCACGTGGGCGGCGGCCAGGTCGAACTGCTCGACCGTCTCGAGGTCCCAGCAGAGCGGCGGGCCGAAGACGTTGGTCCGCCACTGGTCGTGGGCAATCCGCAGCGCCTCCTCCTCGCTCGTGGCCCAGCTGAGATGGACCTGCAGGTAGATCGGCCGGCCCTGGCCGCCCCCCTCGCGGAAGGCGTCGATCACCCGCTCGAGCGTCTCGCGCGGCTGGTTGATGGTCACGAGCCCGTCAGCCCAGCCCCCGCACCAGCGCGCCGTCTCCGCACTCACCGCGGCGCCGACCAGGCTGGGCGGGTCCGAGGGGAGCGTCCAGAGGCGCGCCCGGTCGACCCGCACGGAGCCCTCGTGGTTCACCGTCTCTCCGGCGAACAAGGCGCGCATCACGTCCACGCACTCGCGTAGCCGTGCGTTGCGCTTCGCCTTTGGCGGCCAGCGGTCGCCGGTGATGTGCTCGTTGGAGGCCTCGCCGGTGCCGAGGGCGACCCACAGGCGTCCCGGGAACAGCTCAGACAGCGTCGCCGCCGCCTGGGCGACGATCGCGGGGTGGTAGCGCTGACCCGGCGCATTTACGACGCCGAAGGGCAACTCGGTGGCCTGGAGCGCCGCGCCAAGGAAAGACCAGGCGAAGCCGGATTCGCCCTGACGCTCGCTCCAGGGCGAGAAGTGGTCGGAGGACATGGCGGCGCCAAAGCCGGCGGCCTCGGCCTCGCGCACGTGCGCCAGCAGGCGGCTCGGAGGGATCTGCTCGTGGGAGCAGTGCAAGCCGATGACGGGCATGGCTCTAACCCGCGCGTTCCCTCGGCGCCGGTGCGCCGCGTCCAGGCGGTGCGGCGCCGTGCTCGACGCCGTCGGCCAGCGGCATGGTGGCCGACAGCAGCGGCGACGCCACGTCGGGGTCGTCCTGGTCGCAGACGAAGGTGAGCGTCATCACGCCGGTGTCCAGCGTGGCGTGGACCCCCTCGACCTTGTAGGCGCGGTCGATCGTGCGCAGGCGCCGCACCTCGCCGTCGCGGTCGATGGTGCCCACCACCGAGCCCAGAATCGCACCGTCCTCATACGTGTCGCCCGAGCTTTCCGCCGACGCGGTGAAGACGAGCAACTCCCCGCCGAGTGGGCTGGCGTCGCTGAAGGTCAGCTTGACCCCGTCGAGCTCGCCGAGGTCGTAGGCGCGCACCCGTTGGAGCTCGGCTGCCGCGAAGGTCCGGTCGCGCAAGAGCGAGCCCATCACGTCAGACAGCGCCAGCTCCGCTACGACGTTCGCACCGAGTTCGCTGTTTCCGCGCTGCAGTAGCCAAAGTTGGTCGCCCATGACAGCCGCGCCCTCGATGTTGAGCTCCTTCACCTGACCGCGTAGAAGGGAATAGAGCGGGGCCAGGTCGATCTCGCGCGCCTGTCCCTCGAGCGACCCATCCGCGGCGAGCCCCCACACGAAGCCGCGATCGCGCGCAGGTGTGGAGCCCGATCCGAGGCCCAGCAGAGCGCCGTGCGGGTGCTCCTCGAAGGGGGGGAGAACCGTGAGCGCCTCAAGGTCCGGCTTGGCCCCCTTGCGGCCGTCGCGGTCGGTGGGAAGGTCCCCCGAGAGCACCCGCTCGAGCCGCCCTGGTACGTCTGTCGAGACCTCAAACACCCCAAGGAACAGCTCGTCGTCGCCCACCACGTAGACGAAGTCCGCACGCTGCACCACGCCGCTGGCCGCGGAGATGTGCGCGGCCCGGCCAGGGCCCGACGGGGCATCGAGGTCGAGCTCGCGCAGCCGGCGCAGCTCGAGCGGAGGCAGATCCTCCGGCCTGGCGACGCGGCGGTCCATCCTGATTCCTTGCCCGTCGTTCCGACAATCAATCGGTGCTGCCCGAAGCCGGATCGTCGGCTGCGGGAGGCGGGGCGGAGACCGTCTGCGGTTCGGGCACGGGGGTCTCGCTCGCCTGGCGCGAATCGGAGCTCTTGCGCCGCTTTGCCGCCAGCGCCGCCCCTGCGGCGCCGGCCCCCAGGAGCCCAAGCAGCGCCGGCTTGCGACCACGGTCGGCGCTCGCGCCCTTCTTGCCACCAAGGAGGCCGCCGACCACCGGTATGGCGCTGCCCTTCCCCTTCGCGCGCGACTCGCCCCCGGGAAGCGCGCCACGAACGAGCCCCATCAGCTTCTCCGCGCGGTTCTGTTCGGGCTTCTGGCGCCTGCGCGGCATTCCACCGCGGGTCGATGCCGGGGTGCTTCGCGTGAAGCGCCGCCCGGGCTGGGCCTGCCGGTGGATGCGTCCTCTCTGCGAGGTGGCGGCCCGTCCATGCTGCGTCCTGGCTGATCCCATGGTGTTGTCCCTCCCTGGTTTTCGCCTGCTGAGTCCCGTCAACGCGTGCCCGGCGACGGTTCGTCCAAACCGGCTACCGGCGCCCTCGCGGCAGCTCGTCGCGCCGCCTGCGGTCACCGATTCCGGCGGCGTCGGCCGCCCCGATGAGCCCCGCGGCGGCGATCACGCCCACGATGGTGCCCAAGATGTTGAGTTCGAAGACGTCGCCCGTTCCGAGCGCGCTGGCAACTATCCCGCCCACGAGAGCACCGCCGATGCCCAGCAGCAGCGTCATTGCGACGCCGATCCGCTGGCGTCCAGGGAGGACGAGGCGAGCGAGTATGCCGATGATCAGGCCGATCAGGATGAGACCGAGGATCTGCATCCAGTTCCTCTCCCCGCTGGGGCCGACGCCAAACGCGCTTCGACCGAAGTCGCGCCCGTGGCGCACGGGGCGACCGGCTGCGATGCCGGGGTGACAACGGGGTGGTAGCGGAACAGCTCGCAAGCTGCTGAAGACCACATCGGCTAGAACCGGCCCCCCTCTCGCATAGCGTTGGGCTAACGCAGCGAAGGTGAGCCGGCTGGATCAGCGACGGACCGCCGGCGTCCAGCCGGTCGCCCGCCGTTGGCCTCCAGCCATTCCCGGATCGTCTTCGAA
>JACCSF010000349.1 GCA_013813135.1 Thermoleophilaceae bacterium
GTGCTGGAGCAGATAAGGCGAGGTCTCCTTGGCGAGCGCATTGGCCATCGTGCTGGGTGGACGCTACCCGGCGCGCTACCGTCTCGAATCCGACCCTCGTCCCCGGAGAGCCCCGATCCGTGTCCCAGCATCGCGAGCCCGTCACCGCACTCGGCGCGCCGGCAGCCATCGGCCCGTACAGCCACGCCGTCCGCTGCGGCGGACTGCTGTTCTGCTCGGGTCAGATCCCGCTCGACCCCGAATCGGGCGAGCTCGTCGGCACGACGCCGGCCGAGCAGACGCGCCGCTGCCTGGAGAACCTCGCCGCGGTCTGCTCGGCCGCCGGCGCGAGCCTGCACGACGCGGTACGCGTGAGCGTGTACCTGACTGACATGGGCGCCTTCGCCGACGTCAACGAGGCCTACGCCGAGTACTTCGAGGCCGGCCCGCCGGCGCGCGTCGCAATCGGCGTCGCAGCGCTGCCACGGGGAGCCCAGGTGGAGATCGACGCGGTCGTGGCGCTCCCCGACTAGGTACGCCGTGACCGTCACCGAGCCCCCGGTCACCGTGCTCGACGTCGAGCGCGCGGCCGAGCGGGTGGCGGGCATCGCGCGCGAGACTCCGGTTTTCCCCGCTGGGGAGCTCTCGCGACGGGTGGGAGCGCGAGTGCTTCTCAAGGCGGAGAACCTCCAGCTCACCGGCTCCTTCAAGCTGCGTGGCGCGGTCAACCGGATCGCGCTGCTCGACGACGGCGAACGCGCCGCCGGGGTGGTGGCGGCGAGCGCCGGAAATCACGCGCAGAGCCTGGCCTTCGCCGCACGGCGGGCCGGCGTCCGGGCCACGGTCCTCATGCCCGCAACCGCTCCGCTCGCCAAGGTCGCCGCCGTGCGCCAGTACGGCGGGGAGGTGCGCCTGCACGGCGGCCACTACGACGACGCCCACGCCGAGGCGGCACGCCTGGCCCAGGAGGAGGGCATGACGGCCGTGCACGCCTTCGACAACGCCGTGGTGGTGGCCGGCCAGGGCACGGTGGGGCTGGAGATCTCGCGCCAGGCGCCGGAGGTCAAGCTGGTGGTGGTGCCGCTGGGCGGCGGCGGGCTGGCCAGCGGGATCGGCCTGGCGGTGGCCGAGTGGCTGCCGGGCGCCCGCGTCGTGGGCGTTCAGGCGGAGGCGTGCGCGCCCTATATCGACTCGCTCGCGGCGCACAGGCCGATCGGTGCGCGGTCGGCCAATACGATCTGCGACGGCATCGCCGTCAAGCGTCCCGGCGATTTCACGCTGCCGCTCGTCGAGCGCTACGTGGACGCGGTGGTCACGGTCTCCGACGACGAGGTGGCCGAGGCGATGGTGATGTTGCTAGAGCGCACCAAGCTGGTCGTCGAGGGGGCCGGCGCCGTGGCCGTGGCGGCGCTGATGCAGGGGCGCGTGGCGGCGCCCGCCGAGGGCCAGGTCTGCGCAGTGCTGTCGGGCGGCAACGTGGACGCCTCGCTGCTGTCGGAGTGCATCCGGCTGGGCGAGACCGCCGCCGGCCGGCGGATTGTGCTTTCCACGATCGTGCCGGACCGCCCCGGCGCGCTCTCGGGCCTGCTGGCGGTGGTGGCCGAGCACGGCGGCAACGTCGTCGACGTCGAGCACCTGCGCGATGGGATCGACCTGCACGTGCGCGAGACGGCGATCAACCTCGTGCTCCAGACGCGCGGCCCCGACGCCAACCAGCAGATCCTCGACGCGGCCCGCGCGCAGGGCTTCTCGGTGCGCGTCGAGCGCCAGGCCTAGTCCGGCGCGAGCCCGACCACCTCGGTCGCCGGCTCCATCAGCCGCTCCACTACGGCAAGCTCCTCCTCGTTGAGGTCGAACCCCGCGTGGGCCATGGGGCCGTACACCAGCACCCCCACGTCGTGCTCGCGGCACCAGGGCAGCACGTCGCCCTCGACCGCGCCGTCAACCGGGCGCAGGCCGCCCTTGGTCGCCACGATCACGTCGTCGCGGTGATGTCGTCCCCTGGCGCCTCGGCCAGCAGCGCCTCGGACTTGCCGAATCATCTCGACCCCGTACCCGCTAGGTCTCGATAGGCGCCATGTCCGCGTAGCGCTCGCCCGCGGTGACGCCGGGCGGGAACGTCTCGTCGAGGGCGCGGAGCTGCTCGCCGGTCAGCTCGATGTCGACGGCCGCGGCGTTCTCCTCCACCCGCGTGGCGTGCCTGGTGCCCGGGATCGGCACCATCTCGTCGCCCTGGTGCAGCAGCCACGCGAGGGCGAGCTGTGCCGGCGTGCAGCCGACCTCCGCGGCGATCTCACGCGCCCGCTGCACCCGCTCCAGGTTGCGCTCGCGGTTGCCCTGCTGAAAGCGCGGCGAGTGGCGCCGGAAGTCGTCGTGCGCGCTGATCTCCAGGGCGCCGGTCAGCTCGCCACGGCCGAGCGGGCTGTACGGCACGATGCCGGTCCCCTGCTCGTGCGCGGCCGGGACGATCTCGACCTCGAGCTCGCGGGTGAACAGCGACCACTCGCTCTGCAGAGCGGTGATCGGGTGCACCGCGTTGGCGGCGCGGAGCGTCTCGGCATTCACCTCGCTCAGGCCGAGGTAGGCGACCTTGCCGGCCGCGACCAGCTCCGCCATCGCGCCGACGCTCTCCTCGATCGGCACCTCGGGGGTGCGGCGGTGCATGTAGTAGAGGTCGATCCGCTCGACTCCGAGCCGGCGCAGTGAGCCGTCGATCGCCTCGCGGATCCACTCCGGGCTGTTGTCGATGCGGCGCTCGCCGCCCTCCCGCCGGATGGCGAACTTGGTCGCCAGCTGCACCTCGTCGCGGCGGCCGGCGATCGCCCTGCCGACGAGCTGCTCGTTGTGGCCCGAGCCGTACATGTCGGAGGTGTCGAGGAATGTGACGCCGAGGTCGAGGGCGCGGTGGATCGTCGCGATCGACTCGTCCTCGTCGCTGGGCCCGTAGAACTCGGACATCCCCATGCAGCCGAGGCCGGTGGCCGAGACGGTCAGGTCGCCAAGCTGTCGCTGCTTCATGTGTTGTTCTCCATCTCCGTGTACATCGAGATCTTGTGGTCCAGTACCGCGGCGATCTCCTCGAGCGCGGTCATCTGCGCGTGGACGGCGTCGCGGTGGTCTTCGAGCATCGCCCTCCGGCGCGCGGCGGTGTGCGGGCCCTCGCGCACCAGCTCGGCGTACTGGACCATCTGGCGGATCGGCATGTCGGTGGTGCGCAGCTTCGTGAGCAGCTCGAGCCACTCGAGGTCGTCGCGTCCGTAGCGGCGATGGCCGTTCTCCCCGCGCCCGACCGGGTGGATCAGGCCGATGCGCTCGTAGTAGCGCAGCGTGTGGGCGCTCAGGCCGGAGCGCTCGGCGGCCTGGGCGATGGTGATCTGCGTGGTCGTCCGCGTGGACACGACCCGACACCGTAGACGTTCGAGCGCGCTCTAAGTCAAGGGCCGATCGCTCCAGATGAAGGGTGATCGCGTTGTACGCTCATTCGTCGATGCGGATAGCTCCCGAGGTCGCCGAGGCAGTCGCGGGTGGGCGCCCCGTGGTGGCGCTCGAGAGCACGCTGATCAGCCACGGGCTCCCGCGTCCGAGAAATCTCGACGTCGCGCACGAGATCGAGGCGGCCGTGCGCGTCGCGGGGGCCACGCCGGCCACGATCGCGGTCGTCGCGGGCAAGGCTCGCGTTGGGCTCGACGAGGCCGCTCTCGTGGCGGTCGCAACGGGTGACGACGTCGTCAAGTGCGGCGTGCGCGACCTCGCGCCGGTGGCGGCCCGCGGCGGCAACGGCGCCACGACGGTCGCGGCCACCGCCCACCTCGCGGCGCTCGCGGGGATCGCCGTGTTCGCCACCGGCGGCCTGGGCGGCGTGCACCGCGACGCGCGCGAGACGTGGGACGAGTCTGCCGACCTGGAGACGCTGGCGCGAGTGGGCATCGCGGTGGTCTGCTCCGGGGTGAAGTCGATTCTTGACGTGGCGGCGACGCTCGAGCGGCTGGAGACGCTCGGCGTGACCGTGCTCGGCTACGGCACGGACGGGTTTCCTGGCTTCTACCTGCACGACTCGGGGTATCCCGCGCCCTGGCGGGTGGACACGCCGGCCGAGGTGGCGGCCGTGCTGGCCGCCCGGCGGGAGCTGGGCAGCGACGGCCGCGCGGTCGTGATCGCCAACCCGCTGCCGGTCGAGGAGCAGCTGGACCCCGAGCTGCACGACCGCGTACTGTCCGCCGGCCTGACGTCGGCCTCCGAGGCCGGCGTGAGCGGCAAGGAGATCACTCCCTTCCTGCTGGATTTCTTCCATCGCGAGACCACGGGCGCGAGCCTCGCGGCGAACGTCCGGCTGGTGACCCGCAACGCGGAGCTCGGAGCGCGGATCGCGGTGGCCGCGGCGGCGGTTTGACGCGGATCGTCGTGCTGGGCGACGTGATGGTGGACGTCGTCGCGCGGCTGTCGGGGCCCGTGGCGATAGGCAGCGATTCGGCGGCCTCCGTCTCCTTCGGCGGCGGCGGCTCGGCGGGCAACGTGGCGGCGTGGCTGGCCCATGCCGGAGAGACGCCGCTCCTGGTGGGCCGGGTGGGGGCGGACG
>JACCSF010000365.1 GCA_013813135.1 Thermoleophilaceae bacterium
CGCCGGGGAGGCCAAGTCGGACCGCCCGCTTCGCTCGAGCGTGTGGACGGCGACCGGGCTTTGCTCGCGGCGACCCGCTCCACGATTCCCCACTTGAGGCGCTCCACGATTTCGACGTGGAAGCCGAGGCTTAGAGCACGATCGGCACGCTGAGCAGGAACTGCCAGAGCTCCATGTCGAGGCCAAAACGGAACGGCGGGCATCGAGCCGAACAGCGTGTCCCCGACCGGTGACCAGACGAGGGTGGGGACGGTGAAGATGAGCGCGACCAGGAAGCGGTTGCGCATGTCGCGCTCCATCGTGTCCATCGACATGCCGGCATGGCCGCCGTGGCCGTGCGCTTCGTCGGCCCGCTCGACCGCAGCGTGGTCCGCGGGCGCCGGGGGCCCGTCCTCCTCCATCATCGGGTCGCAGATGTGGCCGGGGACCGAGCGCCCGGCACAGTGGTAGCCACGGTCCTCTACCCACGGGCGCAGATCGGCGATCGAGGTCACCGATGGGTCGAAGGTACCGTCGCGCTCTGCCCCGCGGCGTTGCCCTCGACGTCGAGCACGCCGGGGCGGCGAGCCAGCACAGTCTCGACGACGGCGTTCTCGCTGCCGCGGTACATGCCGCCGACGTGCAAGACGGCGGTCGGGGTTTGCTTCTCCGCGGTGGTCATCGCCACGGACTCTTAAGCGGGCCTCTTGGCGCTCACACGGTTAGCTTCGCCGGCACTGGCGGGGCCGCCGCCGTGGGAGCGGCCGGCTCCGTCACGTCGCGCTCGACGTCGAAGCGGCGCAGGCGCAGGGCGTTGGTGACGACGGAGACGCTCGAGAGGGCCATCGCGGCACCGGCCACGAGCGGGTTGAGCAGCCCCGCTGCGGCCAGCGGCAGCGCCGCGACGTTGTAGCCGAAGGCCCAGCCCAGGTTCTGCTTGATGATGCGCAGCGTGCGGCGCGAGAGGCGGATTGCGTCCGCCGCTGCGCGCAGGTCCCCCGAAACGAGGGTGAGGTCGGCGGCCTCGATCGCCACGTCCGTGCCGGTTCCGATCGAGAGGCCCAGGTCCGCCTGCGCGAGCGCGGGCGCGTCGTTGACGCCGTCGCCGACCATCGCCACGACCCGGCCCTCTGCCTGGAGACCGCGCACGACATCGGCCTTGCCTGACGGCAGCACCTCGGCGATGACGTCCTGTATGCCGACCTCTGCGGCCACCGCCTGCGCGGTGGCCTCGTTGTCGCCGGTGAGCAGGACCGGCCTCAGGCCGAGCTGGCGCAGGCGGCGCACGGCCTCGACCGAGCCCGGCTTGACGGTGTCGGCCACCACGAAGATGGCCTGTACTGCGCCGTCCCAGCCGGCGAGCACCGCGGTCCGTCCGCTCGCCTCCGCCTCGCGCCGGGCACGATCGAGCTCGGCCGGGATCGGAAGACCCCGCTCGCCGAGTAGCGACGGCCGTCCCACCACGACCGTCCGACCCGAGCCGACGACTCCCTCGACGCCGAGACCCTCGCGGTTCGCAAAGCCCTCGATGCGCGGGAGCCCGCCGAGCTCAGCTCGGGCGGCGTCTGCGATGGCTTGTGCGATGGGATGCTCCGAGGCGTCCTCGACGGCACCGGCGAGGCGCAGCGCCTCCGGCCGGTCCACGCCGTCTGCGGTCACGACCTCGACGAGCGCCATCTTCCCCGTCGTCACGGTGCCGGTCTTGTCGAGCACCACCGTGTCCACCTTGCGGGTCGACTCGAGCACCTCGGGGCCCTTGATCAGAAGCCCGAGCTGTGCCCCGCGTCCGGTGCCAACCATCAGCGCGGTGGGTGTAGCGAGCCCGAGCGCGCAGGGGCAGGCGATGATCAGCACCGCGACGGCCGCGGTGAAGGCGAAGGCGGCGCCCTCGCCGGACGCGAGCCAGAGGCCCAGCGTGCCCAACGACAATGCGATCACAGCCGGTACGAAAACCGCGCTGACGCGGTCGGCCAGCCGCTGCACCGGCGCCTTGCCCGCCTGCGCCGCGCTGACGAGCCTGCCGATCTGCGCGAGCGCCGTGTCAGTCCCGACCCTGGTGGCGCGCACAACGAGGCGGCCGCCCGCGTTGATAGTCGCACCGGCCACCTCGGAGCCGGGCGCGACCTCGACCGGCACCGACTCGCCGGTGAGCATCGACATGTCGACAGCCGAGCGCCCCTCCTCCACGACACCGTCGGTCGCGACCTTCTCTCCGGGGCGCACCAAGAAGCGGTCGCCCACTGCGAGCTGCTCGACCGGCACACGCCGCTCCTGGTCACCGGCCTCGAGCAGCGCGACCTCCTTGGCGCCCAGCTCCAACAGAGCGCGCAGCGCCGCCCCGGCGCGCCGCTTGGCGCGCGCCTCGAAGTAGCGCCCCGCCAGCAGGGCGGCGGTCACCACGGCGGCGACCTCGAGATAGATCTCGCTCGCGGACGCGCCCTGCTCTGGGATGAGCTGAAAGTCCATCGTGATGCCGGTCATCCCGGCGTCCCCGAGGAACAGCGCGTACAGCGACCACAGCCACGCCGCGAGCGTGCCCAGCGAGATCAGCGTGTCCATCGTCGCGGAGCCGTGCTTGAGGTGGTCCCACGCAGCTCGGTGGAACGGCCAACCGCCCCACACCACGACGGGGGTGGCCAGCTGCAACGCAAGCCACTGCCAGTTGTCGAACTGCAAGGGCGGAACCATCGAAAGCACGAGCACCGGCAGCGCGAGCAGCGAGGAGAGGACGACCCGGCGCCTCAGCGATGCGGTCTCGTCGTCCTGGACCGATTCGACTTCCGTCGCAGCCTCCGTCGCAGGCAGTGCCGCGCGATAGCCGGCCGACTCAACAGCCTCCACAAGGGCTTCGCCGTCGACCGACCTGGGGTCGTAGTCGACCGTGGCCTTCTCGGTCCCGAAGTTCACACTCGCGGCGACGCCGTCGAGCCCGTTGAGCCTGCGCTCGATACGTACCGCGCAGGAAGCGCACGTCATGCCCGTGATGGGCAACTCGACGTGTTCGGTCGCTGTGCTCATCGCTCCACGTCGTAGCCGGCGGTTTCGATAGCGGCGAGCACGGTCTGGTCGTCGATTCCCGCGCCCCTGACGGTTACGACCTTCGTCTCGAGATCCACGTCAACGGCGCTGACACGTGGCACTCGACTGACCTCGTCGACGATAGCCGCCTGGCAATTGGCACAGCTCACACCGGGAACGGTGAAGGTCAACTCGGCGGGTGTGGGCTGCGAGGTCATGGTACGGACTCTAGCATACCCCCTAGGGGTACCTGGGACAGTGGCCGGGTCGCCTTGATCGGCAGTCTACTATTCTGTGTCGTAGAAATTTCCGAAAGGAGTCGCCAGTGGAGGCCGTCGTGATCACCGTCGCAGCGCTCGCGTGTCCCGTGGGCATGGTCGTGATGGGTTGGTTCATGACCAAGGGGATGCGGAAGAGGGGTCAGTCCGAGCCGCTGGACGTCGATGATCTCCGTGCCGAGCACCGTCGGCTCGGGGCGGAGATCGAGCGCCTCGATACTGCCGACCGCGGCGAGCTGCCCGCTGTACAGAGGTGACGACGGGGCTGCTCATCCTCGCGGTCCTGGCAGCGCTCGCCTGTCCCCTGCACACCTTCGTGCGCGCGCGCCGCGGGCGGCCCGGGTGTGCCGTCCCTCGAGAGCCGGACGCCGCCACGCTCCGAGCCCGCCAGGCGGCTCTATCGGAGCGCATCGGCGCCGTCGCGGCTAATCGCGCTGCCGACGGGCGCGATTAAGCTCCCGCCTCGTGGCACGACCCAAGGCCTCATCTGTCCCTCCCCCGCTCCACGAGCTGGAGAGCGAGGTCATGGAGCAGGTCTGGCGTGAGGACCGGCCAACTACGGTCCGCTCGGTCATGGACGCGCTAAACCAGCGCGCGGCGAAGGAGCGCGCGTACACCACGATCATGACCATCATGCGCCGCCTCGACGCCAAGGGCCTGCTCTCCCGTAGGCGCGACGGCAAGACCGACATCTATTCGGCGCGTCTGTCACGCGACGACTACCTCGAGGCGCGCGCCCGCGCCGAGGTTGGCGCGCTTGTCGATGAGTTCGGCGACGCCGCGCTGGTTCACTTCGCAAGGCACATGAACCGGCTCGACCGCAAGCGGCGCGACCAGCTCCGGCGCCTCGCCGAAGATGGCTAACGCGCGCCGGCTCTATCGCCTTCAGCTCGGCCTTGGCGCGCTCGGCCTGCTCGCCACCGCGCTCGCGCTCGTGGTCGCGCTGACCCGCGTCCGCCTCAACCGGCCATCGCTCGAAGCCATCGGCGAGGCCTGCCGCCAGATGGGACTCACGGATATCAGCCCCGGCTCCTTGCTCGTGCTGCTGCTGGGCAGCGTCAGCCTCGCCGTCGTGGCACTTGCCTTCCGGTCCGCCTTCGGGCAGTTGCGTGCCCGGCGACGCTTCCTGCGCGGACTCCGCGTAATCGGGCGGGCGGACGCCGGCGGCTACGAGACCCTCATCGTGGACGACCCGCGACCGCAGGCCTTCTGCACAGGGTTGCTGCGGCCGCACATCTACGTCTCGCGCGGCACGCTCGACCTGCTCGACGACGACGAGCTGGCGGCCGTTGCCGCCCACGAAGCCCATCACGCGCAGCGCCGCGACCCGCTGCGAATGTTCATCTCACGTACGCTCAGCGACGCGCTGTTCTTCATGCCGGTTCTCGGACGACTCGCCGACCGCTACGCCGCGCTCGCCGAGTTCGCCGCGGACGAGGCGGCTGTCCGGCGCGGCGGATCGCGCCGGCCGCTCGCCGCAGCGCTGCTCGCGTTCGAGGAGACGCCGAACGCCGTCGTTGTCGGCATAGCGCCCGAGCGCGTCGATCACCTGCTCGGACGGACGGCCCTCTGGCAGCTGCCAGGCGCGCTGCTCGCCGGCGCCGCCGTGACTGTCGCGGGACTGCTCGCGCTGGTGCTGCACACCGCTGACGCGACGGGTCACGCCAGCGTGGAGCTGCCAGTACTGCTGGCGCAGGCCTGCATGGGCGGAATGGCGGTCCTGCCCGCGCTGCTCGGTGCGGTCGCGTTGCTGGCATCCAGACGGGCACTAGCTCGCCGGGACCGCTAGCGCCTGCTCCGGATGGGCTCGCCGACCGAACGACTGCACACCTTCCTCTTCGCCGACCTGGCCGGTTACACCGCGCTGACGGAAGCGATGGGCGACGAGGAGGCGGCCGACCTTGCCGCCGACTTCTGCTCACGCGCCCGCCAGCTCCTGCCCGCCCACGGGGCCGAAGAAGTCAAGGCCATCGGGGACGCCCTGATGATCCGAGTCGACGAAGCCGGGAGGGCCATCCACCTCGGCCTACGAATCGTCAACGAGATCGGCGGAGGCCACCACTTCCCGATCGTTCGCGCAGGGATGCACACGGGACCGGCAATCCAGCGCAACCGCGATTGGTACGGAGGAACGGTGAACCTCGCGGCCCGCGTCAGCGGCGTCGCCGCCGGCGGTGAGGTCCTGCTGACCGAGGCGACTCGACATCGAGCGGAGGGCCTCGAGGACATCGAGCTGCGGGAGCGCGGTCGGCGAACGCTGCGCAACATCGCGGAGCCCGCGCTCCTGTACGCGGCGCTCGCCAAAGGCGAGCTCGACGACACGGGGCTTCCCATCGACCCGGTCTGTCGCATGGCCGTGGACCCGGAACACGCCGCCGGCAGCCTCACTTACGCCGGTACCGAGCACTACTTCTGCTCGCTTGAATGTGCGGCACGCTTTGCCGCGCGGCCCGAGAGCTACCAATCGTGACGGAGGCTTAGCGGGTCGACCGACGGGCGCCTCCTTCGAGCGCGGCAAGAGGCCGCCCCTCGACCGCCGCGCGGATGCCTTCCACGAGTTGGCCCGCTGAAACGGCGCCTATGACGTGGGCCACCACACGCCCACGTCGACTGATGAAGAACGTTTCGGGCAGGCCTGTTACTCCCCAGTCGCGGGCGACGTCGTCGCCGTCGTCGCGCACCTGCGGGTAGCTGAGCTCGAACTCGCGAATGAAGTCGCGGGCGTCCCCGGGCAGATCCTGCATGTCGAGGCCGAGGAACAGCACCCCCTCCCGCCGCGCCGTGCGCCATCCGGCCTCCAGACGGGGCGCCTCCTCGCGACAGGGCGGGCACCAGGACGCCCAGAAGTTCAGCACCACCGGCTGCCCTCGCAGCTCGGTCAGCGAGACCTCGCCGTCCTCGCTCGCCCGCCGAACCCGGTCGAGTCGCCTACCGACCATGCCTTCGTCGAGTACGTCCAGCTCGAAGCCCGGCGCGGGTGGGGCCTTCGCCTCGGCGAGGCTCGAGTCGATCGTCGTGTCCGGAGCCTTCGAGAGCAGGCCGTAGGTGAGCAGGGCGACGAACAGCCCGAGCACCACCATCGCGACGAAACCTCCGGGGCGTCCCATCAGCGGCGGGGCGGCTCGATGCTCACCGGCTCGTTGAACGCCAGGTAGCGGCGGGTCATGTAGTGCGCCCTGGCGATCATCCGCTCGCGCGACGCACGCATC
This sequence comes from Thermoleophilaceae bacterium, assembly GCA_013813135.1. Classification (GTDB taxonomy): domain Bacteria; phylum Actinomycetota; class Thermoleophilia; order Solirubrobacterales; family Thermoleophilaceae; genus JACVRW01. Next base: position 6,485 of record JACCSF010000365.1, read on the forward strand.
GTGCCCAGGTCGATCGTCAAGCGAAGCCACACCGGCGTGCCGGGATCCATCAGCGCCAGCTCGGCGAGCCCGTCCCGGCGATCGAGGCGCAGCAGCCGCACCTCCTGCGCGTACGGCGTCCAGCGGAACCAGCTGCGCGTCCGGAACCGCGGCCCGCCGCCACCGTAGCGCTGCCTGCCCCACGGCTGGCCCGGACCGCGGAACCACTGGTACCTCCCGACGACCACGCTGCGGGACGCGCCGTTCGTGACGTATGCGAAACGGTCGGGGCCCTGGAGCCGATAGACCGTGCGGGCGAACGAACCCGGGCCGCTGGTCACCGTCTCGACCTCACGCAGGGACCGCAGGCGCGACATCGTCCGCTGCACGCGCATCAGGAGCCGGCGCGCCCGGGCGTTGTCGCCCGAACGCCACTGCGCGGCAAGCCGCGCCACGTAGCGCCGATCCCCTTCCGCCACGCTTACGTCGACCGAGCGCGGACGGCCGTCGATCGAGAACCGCCAGCATCCGCGGCCGCACGGAGACTGCCGCGCCCCGCTCACCCGCACTGGCTCGATGCTCGGCTTGCCGTCAACGTCGAGCACCCGCAGAGTCCCCGCCACGCCCCCGTCCTCGCGACGAAGCCAGCCCGCCACGAGCCGCGACCCCGCGTGCTCTGCGACGGCGAGCTCGTCCTTCTTCGGCCGCGGCAGCGGACAGGGGTCGCATGGCGGGCCGGCGGCGACCGCCTCGTCGGCCTCGCCGAGTTGCCGCGGCGGCAGCGGGAAGGCGACCAGGAATGCCACTGCGGCCACGACGCCGAGCCCGAGCAGGGGCTCGCTGCGCAGCAGGCGCCAGTGGCGACGCTCGACGCGCCCGTCAGGGTGCGGGTTGGCCGCGATCAGCTGGGGACGGAGCCGGAGCGCGTGCACGTAGCTAGCTGCTGCGATCAGCCCGACCAGGGCGATCTTGACCAGCAGCAACCGACCGTAGGGGCTCTCCCAGAGCGCCTGGACGTGCCCGAGCTGGACGAGCGCGCTGACGGACCCGGTGCTGGCCACGACGAGGAACGCCGGCAGGGCGACGCGTCCAAAGGCAGGCAACACCCGGCGCGCCACGTAGCCGCGGACCTCGCTGCTGTGTCGTCCGAGCCGCGGTCCCCAGACCACAACCACGAGCGCGATGCCGCCCAGCCAGGTGGCCGCGGCGAGCAGGTGGACCCAATCCAACGCAACTGTTGGCAGCCGGGGATCGGCCGAGCTGGCATGCCCGGAGGCCGCAACCGCAAGCAGAGAAAGGGCCGCAGGGACAGCCGCCGCGCGCAGGCCGCGAGCGGCGATCAGTGCGGCGAGCAAGACGAAGACCACCGTCGCCAGGCGCGCGAAACCCGGCAGGCCGCTGAGCAGATAGTCGCTGATAGCGGAGGCCGACAGCGAGCCGGCGGCATCCGCGGAGTCCGCCAGCGCCGCCACGGCAGCCGCCGCAGCCGCGACGAGCCCGAGCTCCACCGAGACCGCTCGCTCCCGCCGGCGCAGCCGCGTGGCGTCCGGCGCGTCAGGCGGCACCAGCCACGATCCGCTCCGCTCGCGCCCTAGCAGCACATCCAACAGCAGGGCGCCAACGAACACCAGCAGCGCTGCGTACATGGCACCGCGGGCGAGCACGCGCAGCCACCCGTCGCGCGCCAGCGGACTCTGCTCCAGGGAGTGCTCGCCGCCAGCCGCTGGGGCCTGGACGCCGAAGGAGAACGAGCCCTCCAGGGCGTGCCCGTCGAGCGTCGAGACCGTGTGCCACCGCACCTCGTAGGCGCCGCGCCGCAGCGGACCGGTCGGCACCACCGCAAGCCGTTTCGAGCTCGGCGCGGTGATCTCGACCGGCAAGCGCTCGCCGCTGTCCACAGCGACGAGGCGGACGGTACTGAGCTTCCGCTCGAGCGGCTCGGTGAAGGCGATCGTGATCTTCGCCGGCGGCTGCTCCAGGTGCACGCCGGGCTCGGGTGTGGAGCCGATGAAGGCGGAGTGCGCCAGCGCGGAGGTGACGCCCAGGGTCAAGACCGCGGCCGCTACCGTCAGTCCGGCTACCAGGCAGCGGAGGGCGCGGAGCCGGAAGGACCCGATCTTCATCTGCTATGCAGTGTAGTAGGCTGCGCTCGATGGGAACCCGCGTCAAGGAAACGCAAGCCAGACGCCTGGAGCGAGTCGCGCGCCAGCAGGCGCGCGAGCGGGCCGAGCGCCGCCGGCGCCTGATGGGAGTGGCCATCGCCGCAGCCATCGCCGTGGCGGCGTCGGGTGCCATCGTTGTGGCGATCTCGGGTGGCGGCGACAGCGGCGGTGCCGGCTCGAACGGCGCCGGTGGAGCCGACCTCTCGCATATTCACGGGCTTGGCGTGAACCCGACCGACGGCTCCCTCTACATCGCTACTCACACCGGCCTCTTCCGGTCGCTCCGCGGGCAGGCCACGGCGGCTCGGGTGGGCGAGACCGAGCAGGACGTGATGGGCTTCAGCGTGCTCGGCCGCGATACGTTCCTCGGCTCGGGCCATCCCGGACCGCTGCAAGGGGGTCCGTCCAATCTCGGGCTCATTCGCTCGGACAACGCCGGGGGCGCGTGGAAGTCCGTCTCGCTGATGGGCGAGGCCGACTTCCACGTGTTGCGGTCGAAGGACAACATGATCTACGGCTTCAATGCCAGCAGCGGCACGTTCATGGTCACCAGCGACGGCGGGCGGGGCTGGGACGAGCGCGAGACGCCCGGCGCGATGGTGGACCTCGCCATCGACCCCGAGGACCCGGCACACGTCGTCGCGTCGACCGAGGAAGGACTGGTCGACTCGACGGACGCGGGCCGCACGTGGGAGAACCTGGTCGAGGGCAAGGTCGCCCTGCTCACGTGGCCTGCCCGCGACCGGCTCTACTCCGTGGACGGGAACGGCGACGTTCAGCTCAGCCGCGACAGCGGCCGCCGCTGGCGAGCGCGCGGGTCCATCGGCGGTCAACCCGCCGCCTTCGCCTCAGGCGGCACGGACCTCTACGCCGCCCTGACCGACGCGAGCGTCAAACGCTCCGCGGACGGTGGGGCGACCTGGCGCAACCGCGTGGCGCCGTGAGGCTTTCGCGGCCCTCGGCTCTACGCGCTCGATAGCCACCGATGAGTTCCGGGACCTTCAACGGTCTCTGATAGAGCCTGGAGCTACAAAGGAGGCAAGGCGATGACGCAACACCAGGTGGGAAGCCGCGAGGAATGGGAGGCCGCACGCAAGCAGCTGCTCGAGCGCGAGGACGAGCTCAACCGGCTGAGCAACGAGATCGCGGAGCAACGGCGTGAGTTGCCGTGGGTGCCGGTCGACAAGGAGTACCGCTTCGACACCGACGAGGGCCCGAAGACCCTGGCGGAGCTCTTCGACGGACGCTCGCAGCTGCTCGCGTACCACGTCATGTTCGGCCCCGACTACAGCGGCGCCTGTCCTGGCTGCTCAGGGGTGGCGGACCACTTCGACGGCGGCGTTGTCCACCTCAACCACCGCGACGTGACCTTCGTCTGCATCTCGCGCGCGCCGATCGAGCAGATCCAGGCGTACAAGCAACGCATGGGCTGGACTTTCCCATGGGTGTCGTCGTACGGAAGCGACTACCAGCTCGACTTCGGCTTCGCCCTCACGGAGGAGCAGATGGCCGCCGAACCCGAGATCCAGGCGATGATCAACGACCCGCCCGACTGGCTCGCCGAGTGGGCCGTGGCCGTCGGCACCGACCTGGCGACGGGCCTCGCCGAGGGCCCGGGCTGGATCGCCTTTGCGCTCTCCGACGGTGTCGTCCACCACACCTACTCGCGCCACGCCCCCGACGGGGACCTGCTGGGGCCCTACTACTACCAGCTGCTCGAACAGGTGCCGAAGGGACGGGGCGACGGCATGAGGGCCGTGCGCCACGACGAGTACGAAGACGACACCGCGTAAGCGCCGACGGGCGGGGCGGGCGGACTTGCCGAGCCTCGTTTCAGACGCTTGCTGCGCTCGCCGTAACTTCAGCCGTCACCGTCCCAACGCACTGATCGGGATAGCCCGCACCTCCGTAAGGACGATCGCGTCCGCGTCGCGCACGAGAGCCTCGCGGATCACCGCGTCGGCTGCGTGACGACCCGAGACCGCAAGCACTTCGAGCTCGACAGCGGCGTGGTGCTCCACTACCAACCGCGCTCGAGCCAAATCCTCATGAGCGAGTCCGCGCATGACCTCGTTCCAGAACACCGAGCGCGTGTCAGTGACGGGCATGGCCGTCGAGAAGCCCCAGCGCGACCTTGTCGAGCGCGGCCTGAATCGCGGAGATCTGCGTCACCACGTCGATGCAGTAGCGGTCGTTCTCGACCATGCCCTCAACGCCTCGCACCTGTCCTTCGATGCGGCGCAGTCGCGCCAGAAGCTGATCCTTAGTCCGTGTATCCACGAGTCGTCGCCGTAGCCATACCAGGCTGAACGTGTCGCCGATCGCGTGGTGACGCTCGAACCCGACGGTTTGCGCGAGGCGCCCGCGGCACCGTCCCCGTGGCCGTGAGCGCGGCGATTGACCTCATCGCGCTGCTCGCCGCCGTCATGGGCCTCGCCTGGACGAGCTCCGGCGTCTCGCTCGGCTCGCTCGCCTGGTTCTTCCTCAAGGCCGGCGCGTTCACCTTCGGCTCGGGCTGGCGATCGTGCCGTTCCTGCACGCAGGACTCGTCGACGACTTCCGCTGGCGTGATCATGGCCACCTTCGGGCTGCTGGGCTTCGTCAAGGGCTCGACGGCGGCCGCGGCGGGGGCGATCGCCGGCGCCGCATCGTGATCGGCGGCGGCGTCATCCAGACCGGCTGGTCGGTCGTGATCGCCGTCGTCGGGCTCGGGCTGCTGCTCCAGAACAAGGTCAAGGTCTCCGAGCCGGTACTCGTCGCAGTCGCCGCCGTCGTCGGGCTGGTGGCCTTTAGCTACTTGCCCCGGAAATAGTCGCTGACCGGTGGGGCGGTTCCGTCCGCCTCGACGGCCAGTATTTGCCCTGCAAAGCGGCTATTTCGGGGGTGGAGATGCTGCGGTTGGCGGGTGGTCAGGTGGAGTCGCTGTTCGATGATGCGCTGCCGGTTGAGGTGCGCGAGCTGCCGGAGGACCTGGCCCGGCTCGATGCGCTGCTCGCCGACGCGGCGCTGTTTGAGCCGATCAGCGCCGCGTGGGATGACGCGGGGCGAGAGCGCGGGC
>JACCSF010000368.1 GCA_013813135.1 Thermoleophilaceae bacterium
GCTCGACCTCGCCTGGCTCGCCGCCGGCCGCGTGGACGCGTTCTTCGAGCGCGGCCTCCAGCACTGGGACTGGGCCGCCGGGCGCCTGCTGGTCGAGGAGGCCGGCGGGAGCGTCGGGTGGCTCGACGACGGCTGGCCGGGCATGATCGCCGCGTCCGGCGACGAGCTGCTCGCCGAGCTGCGGCCGTTCGTCTCCGCCTAGGCGAGGAACTTCACGGCGCTGCCGAAACCCGTGCCGAGCGTGTTCTGCAGCCCGATGTGCAGCAGGCCGAGCGCCTCGAGCTCCCGTGCCCGGTGCTGGGGCCCCGTGTCGATCGGGTTGAGCCCGCAATCGCGGACGAGCGCCGCGACCGCCGCCTTGGCTTCGTCGTCGTCGCCGGCGATCAGCACGTCGAGCGGCTGGCCGCCTACCTGTCCCGCCTCCAGCGTGCCCGCAAACGTCGTGTTGAAGGCCTTCACGAGGCGCGCACCGGGGGCAAGCCAGGCGAGCTCCTGCGTGGCGGAGCTGTCGGGCGGGACGACCAGGGCGTCGAAGGTCTCGTTGACCGGGTTGGTGATGTCGACGACGGTCTTGCCGGAGAGCTGGTCGGCGTACTGTTCGACGGCCGCGCGGGCGTCGGCGTAGTAGACGGCGAGCACGACGAGGTCGCCGTCGATCGCATCCCCGGCGACCCCGGCGGCGACCGAGCCGCCGCGGCCCGCCTCCTGGATCGCCGAGACAGCCTCTTGCGCGTGCTCTGAGTCCTTGCCGACGACGGTGACGTTGTGCCCGCCGGCGAGGGCGCGCGTTCCGATCCCGCGCGCCATGTTGCCCGTGCCGATGATCGTGACGTCCATTGCCTTCTCCTTCCCGGAGCGCTAGTCGCCAAGCAGGTACTGCACGAGCGCCTGGATCTGCTTGTCGGTCAGCTTGCCTTCGAACGAGGGCATCACACCGGCCTGGAAACCCTGGGCCACGACCGCGTCCGGGTCCAGCAGCGCTTCCCTGACGTAGTCCTCGGGCGAGCCCTTGATGTCGCTGGACGAGGCGAGGTCGTCGAGGCTCGGGCCGATGGTCCCGTTGGCCCCGGCCTTGGAGAGCTGGTGGCAGCCGGCGCACCCTGCGGCTGTGAAGATCTGCTCGCCGGTGGTCGCCCCCCCCAGTCCCGCCTGCGCGAGCGCGCCCTGGTCGTCTCCGGGCCGGTCCACGGCGAAGCCAACGTAAGCGGCCACGTCCTCGGCGTCCTTGTCGGTGACCAGCCCGGCCGGCATGGTGCTGTTGGCGCGTGGGTGGAGGACCTGCTCGTGAACGATGCCCTCGACCGTTTCGCGGTTGATGCCCTTGGCCAGCGCGGCGCGGAACGCGGTGTCGAGATCGGGGCCGGTCTGGCCCTGCGTGCCGGCCCTGCCGAGGGCGTGGCACGACCCGCACTTCTGGGTGAACAGCGCCTTGCCATTCGACAGATCCGGCTCGTTGCGGCCACACGCGGCCAACGGCAGCGCGAGGGCTGCCGCGGCCAACGCCGAGAGCAGGCGGACGCGGATCCGCACACGCCCGGCCGAGCCGGGCGCTTGCCGGACATCGACCCGCGCGCACCCGGCCGAGCCGGGCGCTTGCGGCTGTGCCGTGTTCCGGGCGAGGCTCACGGGGCGGGAACATTATCCGCTGGGGGAGCCGGATGGGGCAGACCTTCGAGGCGCCCCTGGGCCGCCGCGATGACCCCCTCGGCCACGCTCTCCCACGAGTAGCGGCGAGCTGCCTCGGCGGCCAGCGCGGCCCCGGCGCGCTCGCGCTGGGCGGCGTCGAGCGTGAGCCACGCGATCAGCTTGGACGCGATCTGCTCGACCGCCTCCGGCCCGACGTCGAAGGACAGCAGCGGCCGCAGCTCGGGAGGCAGCGCCGGGGCCAGCGTGGCCGTGACCTCCGCCATGCCGGAATGCCCTGCGGACAGCGGCAGCGCACCGCAGGCCGCCGCCTCGGCGGCCACCATGCCGAATGACTCGGGGAAGGTGCTGGGCATCACCTGCGCCTCGCAGGCGGGCAGCAGGTAGGGGAGATCGTCGTGCTCGAGCCGGCCGGTGAAGTGCACGCGCTCGGCGGCCACGGGCGCCGCGCCAAGCCAATCCTCGCCCACCCCTTCGAGGAACGCGCTGAGGTACTCCAGCTTCCCGGGCGGCCCGCCCTCGAGCTCACGCCCGCGCGCCGCGATCTCGCGCAGGTCGTCGAGGTCGCGCCGCCGCAACCCCTCCACGAAGCGGCCCAGCGTCTCGCGGTAGGTGCCGAAGCCGACGATCACGAGGCGCGCCTCGGGCACGCGCGCGACCACCAGCGGCCATGCGGCCAGCAGCAGGTCGACGCCCTTAGAGACGATCAACTTCCCCACGTAGCTGACGATTCGATCCGTGCGCGGGTCGAGCGAGAGCAGCGCCTCGGCGGCGCCGGCCTCGCCGCCCCACGAGGCGGTGTCCGCGGACGCAACGCGGTGCGCCAGCCGCGGCAGGTCCGCGGAGCCCGGGCGGAAGGTGTGCACGTCCACGCCGGGCGGACCGAGCCGCGTCCGGTCGGGCAGCGCCGGCTCGTCGGCCAGCACCTCCCAGAGGCTCTCACCGGTGTGACGCGAGCCGACCAGCACGCCCTCGGCGCCCCTGACGCCCTCGAGCGCGTAGGGCAGGAAGCGCTCGCGGTGCCGGCGCACCGTGTACTCCAGCGCGCTGCCGTGCACCTTCACCGCGTAGGGCGCCCGCTCGGCGAGGCCGCGGGCCAGGATCGCCGGTCCCATCACCAGGTGGTTGGCGAGGGCCACGTCAGGCGCGGGAGCGTCCTGCACCGCGGCTACGTTGGAGTCGAGGTAATGCGTAAGCTCGGCATCGCTCAGCTCGGCGTAGGGCTTGGCGTCAAAGCCCTCGTAGCGGTCGGCCACGTAGACCGGCAGGACCCTGCCGATGTCCGGGTTGTGGACCGTCACCCCCTCAGGGGCCTCCCAGGTGCGGTCCTGGCAGAGCAGGTCCACCTCGTGCCCGAGGCGCGCCAGAGCGCGCACCAGGCTCGCGTTGTAGATGTTGCTGCCGGTGCCGCGGAGCAGGTAACCGTGGAAGATCAGGATGCGCATTGCCGCTGGCTCTTTCCGGGATATCGGCAGCTATCCTTCCGCGCCGATGCCAGCCCGCCAGAAGTATCGCCTGCGCGCACGCTCCGACCGCGAGATCATTCGCGAGGCCGAGCCGGGCAAGCGCTACGTCGATCGCGAGAGTGGCGAGGAGCTCAAGGTGGTGAGCGCGGTGCTGCCGCTGGCGCCGTCGCCGAGCAGCCTTCCGTACTCGATCGAGAACCTGCGGCTGTGCGGATGCTCGCTCGAGCAACTCGTTCAGAAGGATCTGAACGATTGCCCTCACTGCGGCCGGCGGCTGCCGGCCGTCGAGCGCTGATCGCGCGCCTCGGCGCGCTGCTGCTGCTCTCGCTGGCGGTTCTGAGCGCCGGCTGCGGCGCCGACGAGGAATCCTCCGCCGAGCCGCCGCCCAAGGCGCCCGAGCTCACGATCCCCGAGACGGACACCGAAGAGCAGGCGCCGCAAACCGAGACGCCCACGACCGAGACCACCCCGCCGTCCACCGACGGGGGCACGCCCACGCCTGAGCCGGCGCCCGAGGCGCCCACCGACACGCCCGAAAACGACACGCCGCCGCCGACCGACAGCCCCGCCGAGCGATTCGAGGACTTCTGCAACGACAATCCGGGGGCGTGCGGCTAGTTGCGGTGGGTCGGCAGCGGCGACCGTGGTCGCCGCACCCGCGATGGCAGCGGCTTAGGCAGCGGCGGCTCCGCTCCGCGGCGCCGGGAGGGGCGTGACCGGCCGCCGTGGGTGCGGTCGCGGCCGTGACCGAGTCCCCAGCGGCCCAGCGGCAGCCTGATCCCGTCGCCGCCCGGGCCGTCCTTGTCCGGACGCGGGCCCGGACCCTCGCCTCCGCCGCCGTCCTCGCCGCGAGAATCGTCGTCATCGTCGCGCAGCCGGAAGAACCAGATCAGCCACACGATCAGCAGCCCGACGTCGAAAACGCGAAAGCCGACCATGAAGATCCACCCCTCGGTGGTCACGTCTCGATGCTAGCGCGCGTCGGCAGCCGGGGAAAGCCCTTAACCGCCTAGTTGGGCTCGTCTTCGTCGGTCTCGACGGTCGGCTGAGGATCGGGCACGTAGGTGGCCGTGTAGAGCAGCCTCGCCTTGTGGTACGTGCACCCGAAGACGCTCACGTTGCGCAGCTCCTGGAGGGCGAACTGGTCCAGGCTGCGGGGCGGCTCGCAGTTGTCCTTGGCCCGCGAGGAGCGCCACCAGTCGGAGTTCGTCAGGTTGTTCGAGAAGATCGGCGCCCACATCGGGACCGTGATCGCGATCCAGTTCGTCTTCTTGACGCGCAGCGGCTGATCGAGCACGAAGGTTGGGCTGGAGCCGAGGTACCTGTCGACGTCGTACACGTCGCTCTGCGAGATCAGCCTGTAGTTGAGGCGCGTCTTGCGGGTGTCGCCGCGGCGCAGCACCGACAGCCGCACCTGCGGCGGGCTGCCGAAGTTGTCGTTGAAGAAGGCGATCTGCTCGTCGCTGGGCTTCGAGAGCTGGACAGTGAAGGCGACGATGTAGCCGTCGCGGCGGATGTAGTACGGGTTCTTGCGCCCGCCGGCGATCCGGCCCTGCAGAGCGGTCACGCGGACGGCCGCCTCGCACGGGTCGGCGGGGCAGCTCGGCACAGCGTTGTTGTTGGGCACCGCGCCGAGCTCCACGACACGCGCGCCCGCCGCAGGGGCCGGCCCGAGGGTCAGCGAGACAGCGGAAATCAGCAGCAGGAGTCGCTTCATGGCCGGGATTGCAACACACGGGCCGGACCCGAGTTGCGCGCCCTCCTCACTTGTACCTGTAGGTGATCCGTCCCCTGTCGAGGTCGTACGGAGATAGCTCGATCTTGACCCGGTCCCCGGGCAGAATGCGGATGTAGTGCCGCCGCATCTTGCCGGAGATGTGTCCGAGGACTTCGTGCCCGTTGTCGAGCTGGACCTTGAACATCGTGTTGGGGAGGGCCTCGACGATCTCGCCCTCCATCTCGATCTTTTCTTCCTTGGGCACGATTGATGGGCGCCTCAGATGAGGCGCACATTCACCGCCTTCGGTCCCTTGTCGCCCGTCTCCTCCTCGTACTCCACCTTCGAGTTCTCGGCGAGCGACTTGAAGCCCTGGCCGTCGATGCCGCTGTAGTGGACGAACAGGTCGCGGTCCCCTTCATCGGGTGTGATGAAGCCGAAGCCCTTTTCGTCGTTGAACCATTTGACGGTTCCGGTAGGCACTTGCTGCCCCTTCCTGCGTGTGCCCGGTCCTGCGAGTCCCGATGCACGCATGTCACGAACTACGCCGGCGATAACCGGCCCAACGGGCACCAAACTACCAGCAGACGGTGGCGGAAGCGCGTGAAAGGTTCAGCTCTCCCGCAGCTCGGCCGCCACGCGGGCCAGCTCGTCCTGCTCGGCCTGTCGCGGACGGACGGGGAGCTGCAGCGGATCGTCGTCGTAGCGCGGGATCACGTGGACATGCGTGTGGAACACGGTCTGCCAGGCGGCCGGCTCGCAGCAGCCCAGCAGGTTCACGCCGTCGCAGCCCAGGCGATCGCGCATCCGCAGCGCGAGCCGCTTTGCGGCCACACCCGCGTAGCCGAGATCTGCGTCATCGACCTCGTAGAGGTTGCGCGAGTGCCGCCGTGGCACCACGAGCGCGTGGCCGCGCGTCCACGGGTTGAGATCCATGAACGCGACCGTGTGCTCGTCCTCCTGAACCGTTTCGGAGGGCAGCTCGCCGGCCACGATCTTGCAGAAGATGCAGTCGTCCGCCATGGCCCCGCAGCCTATTCGAGCCAGCCGACCTTCTTGAAGTAGCGAAAGAGCATGTAACAGATGACGGCCATCACAGACAGGATGAGCGGGTAGCCGAACTCCCAGCCAAGCTCGGGCATGTGCTCGAAGTTCATGCCGTAGATGCCCGCGATCGCGGTCGGCACCGCGAGGATCGCGACGATCGCCGAGATCTTGCGGACGTCCTGGTTCTGACGCACGGTGACCTGCGCGAGGTTCGCCTCCAGGATGCTGGTGAGCAGGTCGCGGTAGCCCTCGAGCTGGTCGTGCGCGCGCAGCAGGTGATCGTTGACGTCGCGGAAGTAGGTGCGCACCTCGGGGTGGATCACGTCGTACTTGCCGCGCGCCAGCCGGTCCACGGAATCCACGAGGGGCCCGACGGCGTGGGAGAACTGCAGGACCTCGCGCTTCAGCTTGTAGATGCGCTCCGCCGGGTTGGAGCGGTTGCCCGAGAAGACCTCGTCCTCGACCTCGTCGATGTCCTGGCCGAGTCCTTCGATCGCCGGCGCGTAGTCGTCCACCACGCGGTCGGCGACCGCGTGCAGGACGGCCCCCGGGCCGTGTTTCAACAGCTCGGGCTGCTGCTCGAGCGCGCTGCGCACGTCCTTCAGCTCGCTGGCCTCGCCGTGACGCACCGTGATGATGTAGTCGTGGCCGAGGAAGACCAGGATCTCGCCGAGCTTGATGACCTCCGTGGGGTCCACGTAGCGGGCGGTCTTGAGGACGATGAAGACCATCTCGGCGTAAACCTCGAGCTTGGGCCGCTCGTGCGCATGGATCGCGTCCTCCACGGCCAGCTCGTGGAGATCGAACTCCCGGCGGATCGAGTCGAACTCCTCCTCGGTCGGCTCGAAGAGGCCGATCCAGGTGAAGTGGTTCGGCTGGCGGCAGGCCTCCATCGCCTCGTGCACGCCGACGTCACCGTCGCGCCGGCGGCCGCCCTCGTAGACCGCGGAGTCGACGATCACGCGCGCAGCCTACGCGCCAGCGCGATGGCCTGCTCGCGCGTGGCGGCCTCACCGGCGTAGGCGGCCTGCTCCAGCTCGCGCAGCAGCCTGCCCAGCTCCGGGCCGGGCTCGATCCCGAGCTCGCGCGCCAGCTCGTCGCCGCGCACCGGCACGCGCGGCGGCCCC
>JACCSF010000427.1 GCA_013813135.1 Thermoleophilaceae bacterium
CTAGGCCTGAGGATCGCCTTCGTTGGCTTCTCCAGCCTCCTTCCCGCCTCTTTCTACGCGGGGCCCAACAATGCGGGCACACAGCCCGCCACCCCGGCGCTGATCGCGGCCGGCGTAAGAAGAGCCAGGCGCAAGGCCGACGTCGTCATCGCCACCTTCCACTGGGGCGTGGAAAGGGCAACCAGGGAGGACGCCCGCCAGCGCGCCTTCGCACAGATCGCGCTCGATGGCGGCGCGGACGCCGTGATCGGCGCCCACCCGCACGTGCTGCAGCCGATCGAGCTCCGGGGGCGCCACCGGCTCGTGGCCTACAGCCTCGGCAACTTCGTCTTCGGTGCTTCCTCGCCGGCCACGGCGCGGACCGGCATCCTGCGATTGAAGCTGTCGGCCCGGGGCGTCGAGGGTCATCGGCTCGTCCCCGCGCTGATCGAGGGCGCGCGACCCCGGCTCTAGGCGATCGCCGGCGCGTCGGGCAGCCGCTCCAGCGCCGCCTGCATGTCGGCCTCGGAGAACTCCGGGTCCTCCAGCTTTCCGGCAAGGTAGGCCTCATAGGCGGACATGTCGAAGTGGCCGTGCCCGCAGAGGTTGAGCAGGATCACGCGCTGCTCGCCCGCCTGCTTGGCGGCCTCGGCCTCCTCGATCACCGCGCGGATCGCGTGCGCGGGCTCCGGCGCCGGCAGGATCGCCTCGGTCCGCGCGAAGCGCAGCGCCGCCTCGAACGTCTCGTTCTGGCGGTAAGCGCGCGCCTCGACCAGCCCCTCCTTCACCAGAGCGCACACGATCGGCGAGTCGCCGTGGTAGCGCAGCCCGCCGGCGTGGACGGGCGGCGGGACGAAGTCGTGGCCGAGCGTGTACATCGGCATCAGCGGCGTGAGCCCGACGGTGTCGCCGAAGTCGTAGTGGTAGACCCCGCGCGTCAGGGTGGGGCAGGCCGCCGGCTCCGCCGCCACGAAGCGGGTGCGAGCCTCGCCGCCCAGCACGCGCCGGATGAACGGGAACGTCATCCCCGCGAAGTTCGAGCCGCCGCCCACGCAGCCGACCACCACGTCGGGCTCGTCGCCGGCCATCTCCATCTGGGCCAGCGCCTCCTGGCCGATCACGGTCTGGTGGAGGCATACGTGGTTGAGGACGGAGCCGAGCGCGTAGTTGGTGCCGGCGTCGTTGGCCGCCACCTCGACCGCCTCGGAGATCGCGATCCCCAGCGAGCCGGTCGGGTGGGCGGCCTGGGACCGGCCGGACTCGGTGGTGTCGCTCGGCGAGCGGATCACCGTGGCGCCCCAGCTCTCCATCATCGCCCGCCGGTAGGGCTTCTGGTCGTAGCTCGCGCCCACCATGTATACGAGGCACTCGAGGCCGAACAGGCTTGACGCGAGCGCCAGGGCGGAGCCCCACTGGCCGGCGCCGGTCTCGGTGACAAGCCGCTCGACGCCGGCCTCCTTGTTGGCGTACGCCTGGGCGACGGCGCTGTTGGGCTTGTGCGAGCCGGCGGGCGAGACGCCCTCGTACTTGTAGTAGATGCGCGCCGGGGTATCGAGCTCCCGCTCGAGGCGGTGCGCACGGAACAGCGGCGTTGGGCGCCAGAGCTTGTAGACCTCGCGCACGGCGTCCGGGATCTCGACCACGGGATCGGTGGAGACCTCCTGGCCGATCAGCGCCATGGGGAAGATCGGCGTCAGGTCGTCCGGCCCGGCGGGCTGCATCGTGCCCGGGTTGAGCGGCGGCAGGGGCTCGCCGGGCAGGTCGGGGAGGAGGTTCACCCAGTGAGTCGGGATCCGGTCCTCGGTCAGCGTGAACTTGGTCGGCTCGGTCACGCGGCGATCCTAACCGGGTGGGGGCCGGCGGTTAGACCGCGCCGCAGGCCGCGGCGACCTCGCGGTACGCCTGCGCCGGGTCCGGCGCGCCGAAGATCGAGGAGCCGGCCACGAAGAGCGTCGCGCCCGCCGCAGCGGCCGGGGCGGCGGTTGCCGGGTCGATCCCGCCGTCCACCTCGATCGCCACGTCCGGGCCGAGCAGCTCGCGCATGCGGGCCACCTTGGCGGTGGAGGTGTCGATGTAGGCCTGCCCGCCCCAGCCCGGGTTGACGGTCATGCAGAGCAGGTAGTCGAATGCCTCGGCGAGGCCGACCACGGCCTCCACCGGCGTCGCGGGGTTGATCGCGAGCCCCGCGTCCAGGCCCGCCTCCCGCACCGCCGTCAGCGCGTAGTGCACGTGCGGCGTGGCCTCCCAGTGCACGGTCAGGGAGTCCGCGCCCGCGGCGGCGAACTCCTCCACGCGGCGTTCGGGACGCTCGACCATCAGGTGCACGTCCAGCACGCCGTCGCGCTCGTGCACGAGCTCGCGCAGCGACCCCACGATCAGCGGCCCGATCGAGATCGGCGGGACGAAGTGGCCGTCCATCACGTCGACGTGAATCACGCGTGCGCCCGCATCCATCACCTGCTCGACCTGCTCGCCCAGGCGAGCGAAGTCGGACGCGAGGATCGAGGGCGCCACGCGGATGTCCTGCATGAGCGGGTTGGGCACGCCGCCGCACGCTATCGCGCGGCGGCGTGCACCAGCGGGCTCAGCCCTCGTCGTTGTCCTCGGAGGGGTCCTCGGTCCGGTTCTCCTCGCCGTCGTCGACCTGGTCCAACGACGTGATGTCCCTGCGGAGAGCGCGCTCGCAGTCCGGGTCGATCTGGTCGACCTGGTCTGCCAGCACCTGGTCATGGCCTCCACCGCAGTGGACGAGGTCGACCTCGCCGTCGCGGACGAGGAAGCGATCACGGCCCTCGCCCCCCCGAGAGCTCGTCGCCCTCGCTGTCACCGATCGCGATGACGTCCTTGCGCGACAGCGCCCACAACACGTCATTGCGTGGTGGTTGGGTGCCCCTCTAACCGTTTTGGGGTTGGGGAGTTGCGGCGTCTGGACGAAGGTGCGTCAGGCCCGCGACGCCTGCTTGGCGTGCGCCCGGATCTCGGACAGGATCCGCTCCAGGCGCGGCTCGGTGTCGCGGTCAACGAAGGTCATCGCCGCCGCGACCGCGGGGTGCACGCGCGCGATCTCGGCGTGCAGCGCGTGGGCGACCGCGCGGTAGGCGGGGTGTCCCTCGCGCCCGGAGCGCAGTTCGATCAGGTGCATCGCCTCGCGCGCGTTCATGTCGAGCACGTACCGAATCCGGTAGCCCAGGCAGAGCGCGTAGGGGGCGAGCTCGGGGTGGCCCGCCTCGACGATGCGCGCGTGCTCGGCGCGCGAGCGCTCGAGTCCCTCCCGGTAGAGGCCGGCGACGCCGGCCTGCTCGAGCTCCTCCGGCACGCCGGCGCCGAGCTCCGGCCCGAGCGTCTGCCACTGGACGGTGAGCATGCGATGGCGCTGTAGGTCGCGGAACGCGCCGTAGTCGGAAACCACCTCGAAGCGATAGCGCAGCGCCTCGAAGCCGCGGCCTGGGCGGTGGCGCCGGTTGCTCCGCTCGCCGATCAGCTCGGCCAGCATCGCGGCACGCTCGTCGGGCGGCAGCGCCCGCACGGCGCTGCGCGCCTCCTCCTCCGAAGTGCCCGCCGCCTCGAACAGCAGCGCCGCGAGCAGCCCCTCCTCGTCGCCTTCGACCGAGAGCAGGCGCACCACCGGCCCGGCCGGCTCGTCGCGGCGGGTGCGGTCGAGGCCGAGCCTTCGCGCCCAGCGGTCGGCCGCCCGCGAGCGCTCGCTCAGGTAGGAGATCCACTCGCCGCCGCGGTCCGGCCGCTCCACGCGCGCGACGAAGCTCGGCATCACCGCCTTGATCTCGGACAGGATCATGTCGGCGTAGTCGCGCGCCTCCGGCAGTGGCGAGGAGTACAGGCGCAGCAGCAGCTGCTCGAAAGCCTGGCCCGAGGCGAACATCCCGACGTGCGACAGCGATGCGGCCGGCAGCAACCCACGCAGCAGGTCGAACGCCTTCGCCCGCAGCGCCCGCCGGTGCGCCGGCTCCGGCTCGCCCTCGGGTCGTGGGAAGCGCTCGGCCGCCCACGCCTCGACGCGCGGAAGCGACTCGGAGTAGGCGCCGAACAGGAAGTCCATGGCGGTGTCGTAATCGGGCCCGAGCGCTGCGTGGCGCCAGTAGCGGTAGCCGAGGCCCTCGCCGATCGGGGCGTCGTAGGGGATGTAGCGCGTGGACTGCTCGAGGTACGCGGCGAGCCGGCCGCGCTGGAGCAGCTTCGTCATCACGTTGGAGACCCACTCGCACGCGATGTGGGCGCCGCCGAGCTGAGCGACTGAGTCATCGCCGTAACCGAGGAAGATCCGCTCGTACAGCTTGCGCGCCCGTTCGCCCTCGGCGCCGTCGAACGCGGGGTGCGCGGCGCCCTCGGCGGCGAACTCGTCGAGATAGAGCCGGCGCAGCGTCCCCTGGTAGCGCGAGTAGCGGGCGAACATGGCCCCCTTCACCGTCTCCGGGAGCCCGATCAGCGCGAAGACGGGCCGCTCGAGGTTGGTGAAGTGAGGACTGAGCGCGGCGCGCTCGGACTCGGTGAAGCTCTCGATCGGGTAGTCCATGCGGGCGGGTCAGGGTACCCCTCCAAGAGGCGGAACGGGCGGCCCGTCGGCCGCCCGTTCGCGTCCCCCAGCTGCTGCCGAGCCTCAGTCGAAGACCGATACCCTCGACTCGGCCGTGCCCAGCGGAGCGCCCGCCGAGACGGCGCGGGCGCCGGCAAGCTTGTTGATCAGCTGGGCCGCCTGCCCGCTCAGCTTGAGGTCAGCGGTCAGCAGCGCGCCGCTGTAGGCGCTCTCCTTGGCCAGGTTCGTGAGCCGTGCCAGCACGATCACGCGACCCCCGCTGCAGTAGTTCGCCACCGCTCTCAGCAGGTGACGCGTGGCCTTCGGGTAATCGGCCGCGACGCGCCGAGCGCGCTTGCCGGCGCCCGGGTGCTTGAGCGCGAAGCGGTGCAGCGCCTGGCGCAGGTGCCCGCAGCCGCCGCGCAGCCCGGGGATCTGAGCCAGCAGCACCGCGCCGGCGCCGCGGATGCGCACGGCGACGAAGCGCTGCACCACCGCGGAGCGCTCGCCCTTGGAGAACTTCAGCCCGCCCTTGTGCGCGAGCAGCCCGTTGAAGTTCCTCGTGTTGCCGAAGCCGGCCGCGATCGGGAAGACGAATGCGCCTCCCTCAGCCGTGGCCTTGCCTGTGGGCGCGACCGCGACGCCGTTGTTCGCAAGGAACTGGGTCGCCTGGTCGGAGGGTGTCACCGTCGAGGAGCCAGTCAGCTCGACCAGCTTCGCCTGCGCGCCCGTAGCGGCGACCAGCAGCACTGCGACGGAGGCGACGAGCGCCGGGAGCATGATGCGTGTGCTGAGTCTCATATCGCTGGTCTCAACAACCCTCGGACGCCAGAGTTGCGCCCTCAGGCGAGCCGGTGGTCGAGCACCTTCTCCAGGCGGGCCGAGGTGGTGTCGACCGGCACGGCCTTCTCCAGCCCGAACTCGATCCGGCGGCCGTCGATGCTCAGCGTCGCCACCTGGTTGTCGAACCACGGGCCGTCGCCGACCATGCGCCAGCGCACCGCCGGCTCGTCCACGCCCGCGGAGGCGGCCAGAGCTCGCGTCACGAACTCGAACGGGCGTGACATGCCGAGCCTGATGATTTGCCGCTCGCGCTTCTCGAGCGGGTTGCGATAGGGCGAGCAGACCGCCTGGAAAACATGCGACCTCACGCCGGCGTCGCGCCGGAAGGCGACCTCGGAGAGGTACGCGTGGTGCACGTCGCCGGAGAGCACCACCACCGAGGCCGGCGCTGGGCCGCGCTCCCCGGCGCCGACCGAGCGCAGCAGCTCGGTGAGCCGCGCGAACGACTCCTGGAAGGCGGCCCAGTGCTCGAGGTCCACGGCCTGGCGCACGCGCTCGCCGAGCGGGGCGAGCGCAGCGCCCCATGCGCCGCCCGCCACCGCCTCGCTCCAGGCTTCCGCGTAGTGCATCCCCGGGCCGAGCAGCCAGGGCAGCGAGGTGGCCACGAGCACGTGATCGAAGTCGCCGGCGACGTGCTCGGCGAACCAGTCCCACTCGTCGTCGTCGAGCATCGAGCGGCGCCCCTCCTCGAGCACGCGGCCCGCGCGCGAGTCGATCACCACGAGCCGGGTGCGGCCGAGGTCGCGGCAGTAGCTCCAGTGAGTGCCCGAGGCGGACCGGTCCGCCGCGCGTGCGAACCGCTCGAGGATCGGCAGGCCGTCCTCTGCCTGCTTGACACTCCGCAGCAGCTCGTCGTCGGCGTGGTGGCCGGGCTCGAGGTTCCCGAGATGCTGGTAGACCCAGTACGACGCGAGCGCTCCGAGGATGTGCTCGTTCCACCACTCATGCGCGCGCATCTCGTCGAGCCAGGCCTGGGAGATGTTCCAGTCGTCGTGGACGTCGTGGTCGTCGAAGATCATGGCCGTCGACACCGTGGACAGCAGCCAGCGGATCGTCGGGTCGCCCCAGCTTTCGCCGTAGAGCCGCGTGTACTCCTCGAAGTCGAGCACGCACTCCCCGGGCGGCTCGCTCATGACGCGGCGCGCCTCGAGAAACGAGCGCGTTCCCGGCGAAACCTCGTCGGCGTAGACCTGGTCGCCGATCATCAGCAGCACGTCGGGCCAGCGCTCGCGCGGCTCGTTGCGCATGCGCTGCGCCACCGTGTGCAGCGCGTCGATCTCGCGGCCGCGCTCGTCCTCGTCCTTGCGCAGCGAGTACGGCGGCTCGTGCGGCGCCGCCACACGGCAGGAGCCGAACGCCACCTGAAGCTCGCCCTCCTTCGGATAGGTGTGGAAGGCGCTGGCGGGAAAGCCGTCGTTGATCGGCCAGACGCGCTCGCCGTCGAGGCGGACCTCGTACTCGTGCCAGGTTCCGCGGGCGAGGCCCCGGCAGCAGACGAGCGCGAAGTGGTGACCGCCGACCTGGAAGGTGGGTTCGCGCGTGCCGAGCACCTCGACCTCGCACGGTCCGCCGGTCTCGACCCAGATGACCGCCTCGGTCTCTCCCACGTAGCGCAAAAGGGGGCCGAGCACGAGGGTGGGCATCGGCGGAAGCATATGGTTCAGGTTGGTGGAGGAGGAGGTGCAGAGGGTCGGCCGCTCGATCCACGCGGCGTTCCCGACGAGGCCGCGGCACCCGCTGAGGGCGCTCGACGTCAAGGCGATGGAGATGGCGGCCGAGGACCAGGAGCTGCGCGCTGCCCTGTTCCGCTTCGTCGACGTCACGCCCGCGTGCACGAGCTTCGAGGACCTGGCGCGCCACCTGACCGCCTATCTGGGAGAGGTGGACGAGCGCCCGCCGCCGATCGAGGCCGCGATGCGCATGTCCGGCACGAAGCCGGGGCGGGCGGCGCTCGGGGCCGCGGCGGCCGCCGGGGTGCGCCACATGGCGCACCGCTTCATCGTCGGCGAGACGCCGGGTGCCGCTCTACGCCACATCCGCCGGCTATGGGACCACGGCGCAGCGGTCTCGCTCGACCTGCTCGGGGAGGCCACCGTGACCCAGCCGGAGGCGGACCGCTACGCCGCTCGCTGTCTCGACGCGCTCGAGACGCTCGCGGAGGCGGCCCCGCGGTGGCCGGAGCGACCCGTGCTCGAGCGTGACTCGCTGGGCTCGCTTCCACGGGTGAACGTGTCGGTGAAGGTCTCGGCGCTGAGCCCGTTGCTGCGGCCGGAGGCGCCGGAGGTGGGGCGCGACGATGCAGCCCGCCGCATGCGACCTCTGCTGCTGCGAGCCAAGCAGCTGGGCGCGCACCTGCACATCGACATGGAGTCCGTGGACACGCTCGAGGCCACCATGCAGCTGGTCTTCGAGGTGCTCGACGAGCCGCGGCTGCGCGACGGGCCGTCGACCGGGATCGTGCTCCAGGCGTACCTGCGCGAGTCGCCCGAGCAGCTGGAGCAGGTGATTGCCTGGGCGCAGTCGGCCCGGCGCGAGCCACCGCTGGTGGTGCGCCTGGTCAAGGGCGCCTATTGGGACCACGAGGTGGTCGAGGCGCGCCAGCACGGCTGGACGCCGCCGGTGTTCGAGCGGAAGTCCGAATCGGACCGCAACTTCGAGCTGCTCACCAGGCGACTGCTCGACGGCTGGCCCCACGTGCGCCCGGCGATCGCCTCGCACAACCTGCGCTCGGTGGCGCACGCCGTGGCGGCCAACCGGGCCGCCGGGCGCTCCGACCAGGACCTCGAGCTGCAGGTGCTGCGGGGGCTCGGCGACGACCTGGCGGCGGCGCTCGCCGACGAGGGCATGCGCGTGCGCATCTACTGTCCGGTGGGCGACATGGTGGCGGGCATGGCCTATCTGGTCCGGCGGCTGCTCGAGAACACGGCCAACGAGTCGTTCCTGAGCGACCTTCAGCGCGGGGTCGGTGTCGAGGAGCTGCTGGCGGCGCCATGAGCTTTCGCAACGAGCCCATCCTCGAGCTGCGGCGCGCCCCGGTGCGCGGGGCGCTCCTGGAGGCGCTGCGCGACCTCGACGCGAAGCTGCCGCTGGCGGTGCCGGTGCTGATCGGCGCCGAGCGCGGCGCCGACGCGGGGCTCGACTCCACCGACCCCGGCGCTCCGGAGCGGCTGGTGGCACAGGCGGGG
>JACCSF010000007.1 GCA_013813135.1 Thermoleophilaceae bacterium
GGCGAGAGCGCCGCTCGCGAACTGCGACGCGAGACGGGGCGCGAGGCCAAGGGCGGCAGCATCCCAGCCGTGCTCGCGGCCGTGGTCGGCGCGGCGCTGCTGCTCGCAATCGCAACCTTGGCGGCGCGCCTCCGTCGACAGCGGAACGCTGCCTACCGATCCCGCGGCGCGCTAAGCGGATGAGCGCGCACCGAGTGTGAGGCCCGCCTGTTGTGGCGACGGCTTGCCGCGCTGCGCGACCGGGGCGTCGACTTCGTCACTGCGTGGCAGGACGCGACCGTTCGCGCGCTCGAGCAGGCGGACCCGGGGGGGAGTCGTTGTTCGCGTGGGCGCAGGACGAGTGGCGGCGCGCCTATGAGCGCCGGCCGCCGCATGGGTGGCGGCTCGAGGTCACACCCGGGGACTGGCGGCCGTCTGAGGCGGTCCGATGCTAGAGGCGTCACGGCGCTAAGAGAACCAGCTGTTCTAGACGTACATCCGTCGAATTCGACGACCGCGGCTGCATCGGCCGCGTCCGAGCGCCGAGACTTGGTGCATGAGGGTCACCTGGAAGGTCACGTCGGTCGCAACCGTGATGCTCGCCGCCTGTGCTGCGCTGCCGGCCCTGGCGGCCGCCGCGTCCTGCACGCCCAAGACGAACCTCGAGGCGATCATCGACGACTCGGGATCGATGTCCTGGAACGACCCGAACGACCTGCGCATCCGCGCCACCGAGCTGCTGATCGACACCCAGGGCAACGAGAAGCGCACGCTGGGCGCGGTCGAGTTCGGCAGCGATGCCCAGCCGCTCTTCGGCCCCGGCCTGATCGGACAGAACGCGGCCGCGTTCAAGGCCGCGCTCGCCCCGGCGCTGGTGGAGGACGGCGGCGGGACCGACTACAACGCCGCGTTTACCGCCGCCGCGTCCCACAACCCCAACGCCACGGGGCGCATCTTCCTGACCGACGGCGAGCACACCGCCACCCCGGACTACGCCAACGGGCACGCGGGCGGGCCACCCGTGTACGTGATCGGCCTCGGCGCCGGCACGGCGGGCGGGCCCAGCGACGAGCTGCTGCAGCGGATCGCGTCCGAGACCGGTGGCCTCTACCGGCGCGCCGACGACGCCACGGCCATGCAGGCATCGATGTTCGACCTCAACAGCGCGATCGCGTGCCAGACGCCGCCGAAGCGCTTCAGCGACTCGTTCACCAAGGTGGGCCAGGCCGAGGCGCACACGGTCACGATCCCAAGTCGCATCAACACAGCGCAGTTCGCGCTGACCTGGGCGAACACGGCCGACGGCTTCACCATAGGAAGCTTCCGGGTGATCCGGCGCGGCAAGGTCGTCGCGCGCTCCGCCAAGGTGCGCAAGCTCAAGGTGAGCCGCCGGCGCGGATCCACCTTCACCACGGTCCGCGTGAGCGGCCTGGTGCCGGGCAAGCTGCGCTTCAGCGTGAAGGCGACCCGGCTGGCTGCGCCCGGCGCGGCGGTGAGCCTCACCACTCAGGTGACTCGCAGGGCCACGCGCTGAGCGCCGCCGCTCAGGTGGCGCGCGCCGCGAACTTCCGCACGCGCTTCTCGCCGCGCGACTCGAAGTAGGCCCACTCCTGCTCGCCCAGCGGCGTTGCGGGCCTGTCGGCGAACCACCACTCGCGCCCGATCCGGAACCAGTTGCGGGTTGCCTCCAGCTGGCCCAGCACCGCAAGCACGCCCGACTCCATGCGCCTCCCCATCAGCTCGTTGGCGGGCAGGTTCTCGCGGCGCATCAGCCGGTAGAACTCGGAGCGCGGGTCGGACACGGCGGCGATGGCATCCATGACCCGGCGCGAGTCGACCGTCACCTCGCGGTCTTCCATGTACCAGCCGCCGACCACCTTCACGTGCTCCATCAGCTGCTCGGCGTCGATCTTCTTGGGGTTGTTGAGGAAGCCGAGGTCGTGGAGCGCCACGCGCAGCCGCTCCGGTTCGCCATCGAAGATGGCCTCCAGCGCTGTGATCTCCAGCTCGATCTGATCCTTGTCGAGGTGCTTGGTCATGCCGAAGTCGAGGAACGCCACCTTGCCGTCGGGCATCAGCAGGTAGTTGCCGGGGTGGGCGTCCGCGTTGAAGTGCTGCAGGTGGAAAATCGAGCCGAAGCAGAAGCGGAAGACGATCTCGCCGAAGCGGTTCCGCTGCTCCTGGGGCAGCTGCTTGACCTCCTCGAAGCCCGCGCCGTCCACCCACTCGCTGACAAGCACGCGCTGAGTCGACAGCCGTGTGACCACGTCGGGCACGTGGATGAAGGGGTGGTCGCGGTAGCCCCGCGCGAACGAGCGCTGGTTCTGCGCCTCGAGCTCGTAGTCGAGCTCCTCCATCACCCGCTCCTTGAGCTCGTCGGCCGCCGCCTTTGCGTCGAGCCCGGGGGCCAGCGCCTTGGCCATGCGCAGGATCAGCCCGGCGTTCTGCATATCGGCGGCGATCGCGTCCGCCACTCCCGGGTACTGGATCTTCACCGCCACCGCCCGGCCGTCGGGCAGCATCGCTCGGTGCACCTGCCCGATCGACGCCGCTGCCGCGGCCTCGTGCTCGAAGTGCTCGAACAGCTCCTCGCACGGCTCCTCCCACTCCTCGTCGAGCACCTTGCGCACCTGCTTCCAGGGCATCGTCGGCGCTTGAGTGCGCAGCTGGGCCAGTTGCTCCTGGTAGAGCTCGCGGTACTCGGGCGGCAGGAACTCGGTGTCGATGAAGGACGCGAGCTGGCCGATCTTCATGGCCGCGCCCTTCATGCGGCCGAGCGTGGCCACCATTCGCTCGGCGGCCTCGAGGTGGCGCCGCTCCAGCGCATCCGCGGCCTCCTCGGGGGAGCGCGCCAGGTTGGCGGCGCGCGTGCCGGCGTAGCGGGCGCCCTGCGTGCCGACCACCGAACCCACCTGGGCGGTGCGCCGGATTCTGCCCTTGGGAATGGAGCTGTCGTCGCCGTGGGCCACTCGGCTTCGAGGATAGGACGAACCGGGCGCGAACCGGCCGGGTGCCCAGTGGGGGCCTGGGGGCGTGAGCCCCCAGATGGCTACACTGGCGGGCCGATGGCTGAGGGAAAGCGACCCACATTGGACGTAGAAGAGCGCCCTGAGCGCGGCACCCGAGCCACCAGGCGGCTGCGCAGGGCGGGCCTCGTGCCCGGCGTCGTCTACGGCGGGCATGGCGAGGGCTGCGTGTCCTTCAAGGTCGACTCGCGCGTCCTGCGCCACGTCCTGGTCGACGGCTCGGCGCTGATCGACCTGAAGGTCGACGGCAAGACCCTGCCGGTGATCGTCAAGGATCGCCAGCTCGACCCCGTTCGCGACGAGCTGATCCACATCGACCTGCTCGAGGTGCGGCTCGACGAGAAGATCCAGACGCAGGTCGGCGTCCACCTCGAGGGCATCGACGACGCGCCCGGCGTCAAGGAGGGCGGCGTGCTCGATCACGTGACCCACCAGCTCAACATCGAGGCGCTGCCGACCGCGATCCCCGAGGTGATTCACGTGGACGTGAGCGGTATGGAGATCGCCGCCACGATGCACCTCTCCGAGATCGCCGCGCCCGAGGGCGTCGAGTTCCTCGACGACCTGGAGGAGACGATCCTCGCCACGGTCGTCGTGCCCACCGAGGTCGAGGAGCCGGAGGAGATCGAAGCGGAGACCGAGCTGATCGGCGAGGACGGCGAGCCGGTTGAGGCCGCCGCCGACGAGGGCGAGCAAGCCGAGTCCCCGGCGGAGGAAGCCGAAGGCGAGGAGTCCTGAGCCTCTTCCGCCGCGCGAGCGGCGGAGGGAAGCGGAACCCTGAGCAGCCGGCCGAGCGGGCTGCTTCGGGCAGGGTCGACTGGCTGGTTGTCGGACTGGGCAATCCGGGTGACCGCTACGCCCGCACGCGCCACAACGTCGGCTTCGAGGTGACCGCGCTGGCCGCACGGCGCTGGGGCCTCCCCAAAGCCAAGAAGCGCTACGCCGGGCTCTACACGGACGGCCGCACCGGCCCGGGTGGGCCGCGCGTCGGCGTGCTGCTGCCGCAGACCTACATGAACGACTCCGGCAAGTCGGTCAGCCCCGCCCGCGGGGAGCTCGGCGTGGACCTCGACCACGTGGTGGTGGTGCACGACGAGATCGACCTGCCGTTCGGTCGCGTCGAGGCCCGCCTCGGCGGTGGACTTGCGGGCCACAACGGCCTCAAGGCGGTGAAGGCCGGGCTCGGCAGCCCCGAATTCCGCCGCATCCGCGTCGGCGTCGGCCGCCCGGACAGCACCGACCCGGAGATCGTCTCCGCCCACGTCCTGGGCCGCTTCAGCGAGCCGAAGGAAGAAGTGCGCGAGCTGGTGGAGCGCGCCGCCGACGAGCTGGAACGCCTGGTCGGCGTCTGAGTAACCTGAGCTGTGTAGGCCGCGCGGCAGCCCCGGGCGGCTGCTGCGCATGCTCAGACCGCTCCTGAAATACGCCCACGACGACGCGAAGGTCACCGCGCTGGCCGACGCCGCGCGCACGGAGCCCCAGCGGGCCTTCGTCTCGGCGAGCCTGCGCCCCTACCTGCTGGCCTCGCTGCTCGACGCCGAGCCCGATCGTCCAGCCCTGGTGGTGGCGGGCGACGATCGCGCCGCGCGCGATCTGGCCGCTGACCTGAGGGCCTTCCTCGCCCCGCGGCCGGTGCGCTTCTACCCGGCCCGGGGCATGCGCTACGAATCCCACCTGGCCCCGCCGCCGCACCTGGTCGGGCTGCGCATCGGCGCGCTCGACTCGCTGCTGGGGGATGAGCCCGCCGTGGTCGTGGCCGCGGCGGCCGCGCTGGCCGAGAAGGTGCCCGACCCCGCTCTGCGCCCGCACGGCTTCACGATCGAGAAGGGCGGGCTGCTCGACCTGGACGAGACCTCCGACCAGCTGGTCGCGTGTGGCTACGAGCGCGTCGACCAGGTCGACGATCGCGGCCAGTTCGCGGTGCGTGGCGACATCCTCGACGTCTATCCCGCCACCGAGGAGCGGGCGGTGCGCTGCGAGCTGTTCGACGTCGAGGTCGAGCGACTGACCTGGTTCTCCACGTTCACGCAGCGCTCGCTCGAGGAGGCGGATCGGGTGGAGATCGAACCGGCCGCGGAGCTGGGTCCCGAGCACCGCGAGCTGGCCGAGATCGCGGCCACCACGGAGGCCGCCGAGCGCCCGGACATCGCCGACGTGCTGCCGGTGGACCGCTTCCTCGAGCTGCTCGACCTGGTGCCCGACGAGGCGCTTGTGGTGGTGGCGGCCGAGGAGGAGCTGCCGCCGGCCCTGCGCGACCTGTGGGAGGACGTGACCGCGAGCTTCCACGACCAGGACGCCCACCACCTCTACGTCCACCCGGACCGGCTGGCCGAGACGCTGGACCGCCGGGCGGCGCTGCGCCTGTCGAGCATCTCCGGCGACCAGCCGCACGAGTTCCGCGCCCAGAGTGCCGACACGGCCGCACGCTCGCTGCGCGAGGCCGAGCCGGAGCTGGAGAAGCTGGTGCGCTCCGGCTACCGCACGATCGTGACCTGGGCACGGCGGGGAGAGGCGGAGCGCGCCCAGCTCAACCTCGCCCGGGTGCGGGCCACCTTCCTGGACGGCAAGCCCGCTCTCTCGGAACCCGGCGTGCTGTTCGCCCACGCGGGCCTGCGCGAGGGCTTCGTCGCACCCCAGCTGAAGCTCGCGGTGGTGCCCGAGCACAGGCTGCTGCGCCGCCGCCGCGCCACGCGCCCCGAGGGGCCGCGCGCCGGCGTGCTCACCTCCTTCACCGACCTGCGCGCCGGGGCCCCGGTCGTGCACGAGGCCCACGGGGTGGCGCGCTTCACCGGCTTCGAGACCAAGAGCGTGGCCGGCACGACGCGCGACTACCTGGAGCTCGAGTTCCGCGACGGCGACCGCGTGTTCGTGCCGAGCGACCAGCTGCACAAGATCAGCCGCTACGTCGGCGCGGACGCGGGTGACCCACAACTTTCCAAGTTGGGCGGCAAGCAGTGGGAGCAGCAGAAGCTGCGCGCCCGGCGGGCGGCCGAGGCGCTCGCCGGCGAGCTGATCACGCTCTACGCGGAGCGCAAGCGCCGCGCCGGCCACGCGTTCCCTCACGACTCCGAGTGGCAGATGGAGTTCGAGGGCGCGTTCCCCTACCGCGAGACGCCGGACCAGCTGGAGGCGATCGAGGCCGTCCGCGCCGACATGGAGGAGGCGCGCCCGATGGACCGCCTGATCTGCGGCGACGTCGGCTACGGCAAGACGGAGGTCGCCCTGCGCGCCGCGTTCAAGGCCGCGGAGGACGGCAAGCAGGTGATGTTCCTCGTGCCCACCACCGTGCTGGCGCAGCAGCACTTCGGCACCTTCACCGAGCGCCTGCGCGACTACCCCTTCAAGATCGACATGGTGTCGCGCTTTCGCTCGCCGAAGGAGACGAGCGACGCGGCGGCGGCCTACGCGCGTGGCGAGGTGGACATCCTGATTGGCACGCACCGGCTGCTGTCGCGCGACGTGCGCCCGAAGGACCTGGGGCTGCTGATCGTGGACGAGGAGCAGCGCTTCGGCGTCAAGCAGAAGGAGCTGCTGCGCCAGCTCAAGCTGAAGGTGGACGTGCTGTCGCTGTCCGCCACGCCGATCCCGCGCACGCTCCAGATGTCGCTCGCCGGCCTGCGCGACATCTCCGTGATCGAGACGCCTCCGGAGGGCCGCCGCTCGGTCAAGACGTTCGTGGGCGAGAACGACGAGGAGCTCGTCTCCTCGGCGATCAAGCGCGAGCTCGCCCGCAAGGGCCAGGCCTTCTTCCTGCACAACCGCGTGGACACGATCGACGAGACCACCGAGCGCATCCGCGCGCTCGTGCCGGAGGCGCGCGTATCGGTCGCGCACGGCCAGATGGCCGAGGGCCGGCTCGAGGAGACCATGCTCGAGTTCCTGCGCGGCGACGCGGACGTGCTCGTCTGCACCTCGATCGTCGAGTCGGGCCTCGACATCCCCACGGCGAACACCCTGATCGTCGAGCGCGCAGACGTGTTCGGCCTCGCGCAGCTCTACCAGATCCGCGGCCGGGTGGGCCGCTCGCGCGAGCGCGCCTTCGCCTACCTGCTCTACCCGAGCCACGCGGCCCTGGGCGAGGAGGCGAGCAAGCGGCTCGCGACGCTGTCCGACTACACCGAGCTGGGCTCGGGCTTCAAGATCGCCATGCGCGACCTCGAGATCCGCGGCGCCGGGAACCTGCTCGGCGACGAGCAGTCGGGTCACGTGGCGGCGGTGGGGTTCGAGCTGTACGTCGGCATGCTCGACGAAGCGGTGCGCCTGCTCGCCGGCGACGCCGCGGACGAGACGGCCGACCCGGTGCGCATGGACCTGCCGGTGGACGCCTACG
Organism: Thermoleophilaceae bacterium; assembly: GCA_013813135.1. Classification (GTDB taxonomy): domain Bacteria; phylum Actinomycetota; class Thermoleophilia; order Solirubrobacterales; family Thermoleophilaceae; genus JACVRW01. Next base: position 7,336 of record JACCSF010000007.1, read on the forward strand.
TGCCGGGCGACTACGTGCCCTACGAGGCCGCCAAGATCGAGATCCACCGGCGCGTGGCGGGGGCGCGCGAAGTGGCGCAGCTGATCGTGCTGCGCGAGGAGCTGGAGGACCGCTTCGGGCCGGTGCCCGACGCGCTGGACAACCTGATCCGCCTGCAGGACGCCCGGATCAAGCTCGGTCGCGCCGGTGCGCGCAGCGTGGACTTCGCGGGCGGCCGGCTGGCCGTGGCGCCGATCGAACTCGACTCGCGGCGAGTAAAACTCCTGCGTGAGCGCGTGCCCGAGGCTGTGTACGAG
>JACCSF010000016.1 GCA_013813135.1 Thermoleophilaceae bacterium
GGGCCGTTTGGCGCCCCTCAGCGGGATTCATCAGGCGGTCTTACCGGACGCCGGCCGAAAGCAGGGCTGGGCCTGACGGTGAGACGGCCCACGGCGGTGCGCAACCCTAGTGCGAGAGTTCGGTGAGCGCCATCGTGTTGCCGTCGGGATCCTTGATCCACGCGGCCCTGAAGCGGCCGGCATCGAAGACGCCGCGCTCGTCGGTCTTGATCCCGGGCTGGTCGTATTGCTCGAAGACCACGCCCCGCGACGCGAGCTCGTCCATCATCTGGTCGAGGTCATCTACGAACCAGCCCGCGAGCGTGGCCGGCGACTTGCCGGCGTTGTCTGGCGAGAGATAGACGAAGATCTGGGTCCCGTCCGCGCAGGGATAGCGCACGCCCTCCTGCTCCTCCTCGCCGCGCACCAGCCCGAGCTGATGCTCGTAGAAGCGCTTTGCCCTGTCGAGGTCGGATACGGCCAGCAACGCATGGACGTTGCAGTCGCTCAATCCCATCGGAGCCTCCTTGGTTTCGTGATTGTCCGTGACCCGTCTCATTGCTCCGGCGGTAGCAGCGCGCGCAGATCGGAGCGATACGTCTCCAGCCGATCGTCGCCGCAGACCTCAGCCCGCCTGGACGACCAGGAAGCGGTTGCCGTCGGGATCGCGGACGAAGAACTGCGCCGGAACCGGATCCGCGACGGACACCGCGTTTGAGACGAGTCCCGACCTCGGCGTGCCCGTCCGCGCGATCTCCGCGTCGACGTCGACGCCTCGGGCGCGCAGGGTCGCGTGGTCGGCATCGATGTCGGCCGTCGCGAACGCGCAGCGGGCCACGTCGCCGCCCGCGGATGCACCCTCACTCGGCGGGACCAGCGCGATCGTGTTCGCCGCGCCGGGCGGGGCCACTTCGATCCAGCGGTGCTGCCCGCCGTAGGCGAAGTCCGCCCGCTTCTCGAACCCCAGCTTCTCGACAAAGAACTCCAACGAGCGGTCCTGATCGGCAACTGGGACGAACACGGCCCCGACCTCGCTGATACTGGTGGCGCTGACGGTCATGCTCCATTCCTTTCGCGTGGTCGCGATCTCTACAGGTAGACCCGCCAGCAGCCCCGGACTCATCGCAACGGATCCGAACCTCGCACGGCGGGCAGCACATCGGATCCTGCACCCCATGAACGAGCCAGCTCGTGTCCGTCCTCGCGCAGGCGGGAGAGGCGCTTCGGAAGTGTCGCTTCGGAAGTGTCGCGGGCGAGTCCTCCAACGCGACACCGACAACCTTGCTCTCGGATGCATGCGGGCGTCCACCACGGGCTCGTGGCAGGCTCCCGCTACGGACGACGAACAGCAGCCCACGCGGTCTCTGATTCGCGCACGCACGCACTCGGGTTGCTGGTGCGTTACCGCTCGAGCTCGAGCTCGCGCAGCGAGCGGAATCGCTAGAGCTTTCGCAGCTCTCGAGCTCGAGAATTCCCTCGGCGCCGAGCGGCAAGCAGGGGGGCAGCGCGTCGAGCACTGCAGAATCCTGGCGCCCCCCGCCCACCCCGTGCGTGGGGACCCGCGTTGGATTTGGTGTGGGACTCCCTATCCCTCCCGCTCTACAACCAGCAGCTGAACTACGTCGCCGAGTTCAGCCGCGTCACCTCGAACTGTCTCCCACGGGAGACGCCGTGGCCACCCCGCTGTGTGATCCACCGCGAGGCCGGTGAACAGTTCCATCGACACCGTCCCGAGGGCGTGGGACCATGCTGCGAGACGACCGAAGGAGCACCATGGCCGGACTCACGCTCAGCTCAGGAATCGACAGCATCTTCCCGATGGGCACGAGTGTCCAAGCTCGGAGGGAGGCCCAGGTGGCGCACTACTCTTGCGGCCGCAGTGGCGAGTCAGGCGCTGGCTTCCAGCCAGCGGGCTGACGTGGCCTACACCAGGGAGCAAGTCCGGGAAGCCGTGGAGCGGGCGGGAGACGAACACTGGCGGGCGCTGATTCGACATCATGAGGATGCCTATCCGGCGAGCCGCCCCACCCCGGGCGATGTCTGCCGGGCCGAGGCCGAGCGGCTAAACGAGCTCGGGCTCGGCGACGCCGGGGACCTCACGCTGGTCGAGACCCGCGTCGAGCGCACCGATTCCACCATCCGCATCGTTCACCTCTTCGAGTACGGGCCTCACAAGGCTCGCCTGCTGACGGAGCCGGTCGAGGGGTACGGAAGCGAAAAGCGTGAAGGGTGAAAAGTGAAAAGGGCCCCGCCCAGCCGTAGGTCGCCTCGAGCGCGACCTTGGACTCGCCGTCGAGCCCGCCGAGCAGCGCCACGAACGTGTCGGGGTCGTTCACGATCCGGCGCGAGAACAGCTCGCCGCCGTGCTCGTCCAGCGCCGCGATGTGCGACCGCTTGCGATGCAGGTCGATGCCGACAGAATTCATCCGAGGGCCTCCTTCGATCCGGACTTCTTGCGCCCGAGGGCATAGCGTCTCGGACACCGGAGCGCTAGGAGGCCCGCTCCTTCATGGCATCAACCGGCGCAGGTGGTCCAGTTTTCACCCGGCGCCGACAGGGGGCTATCGCATAGGCATCCGTACCACTAGGAGTTGCCATTAGCACGCAAATCCGCCTCGGAGGAGGACGAGTGTCCGCGCACGCTTGGGGATCAATCCCCGTGCGCGCAGCCGGCCACGCCACTGGTTCTCGCGCCAAATGACGGCGCGCCGTTCCTGTGCTGGTTCTCCACAAACTCAGCACTGGTCCCGCGAGGCGATTGGGGCCCGGCGACGCCTGGGTTTCGTCCGCAGCGAGCACGTCGCCCGCCCCGCGGAAGGCGACCGCTTTAACGCGGAGCAACACTCTCAGCGCCGACCGGCGAGTCGCCTAACCGCAATTCGGAAGGGCAGTGAGATCAGTTCCTGAGCATTGTCAGGTCGAAGGCCGGGCCGCGACTCGGTGAGCAAAAGGCGGGGAGATATATTGACACCGGAGCAGTTCATCGGTCGGGCGCCGTGGCGGTTCGCCAAGACCATGCCCGACCAGCCGCACGAGTACACCGTCCGCGGCGAGACGCCTGACGAGGAGTTCCACTGGTTCGTGCTCTACATCCGTGATCACGGGCACCGCGCCAAGTACGGCGGCCGCTCCTACACCTACCTTGACGTCGACGCGTGGCGGTACTGGACGATGGGGGCCCCTGTCGGGGCGACGACCATCATCAACAGGGCCAAGGTGAGCGAAGGCGGCGCGGACGCTCACAAGTCGTAACGATTGAGTTAGGACAGCGCGAGTGCGGCTGCGCGCCGCTTCTCCGACTCGCCGATCTAAGGACAGTGCCGGCTGGTCCATCTCGCGCAGGGATTGATGATTCGCGGGGTTGGACCGTAATCCTCGTGCTCCCCGGCCGTCTGCTACGCCGCTCTGCTCGCCTCGTCTTCGACCCACTCGATTGTTCGCTTCAGCTGCTCAAGCGCCACCGGGTTGCTTGCCAGGAGGCTGAGCTGGATCGAAGGTCGCTTCGTGATGACCTCGCGTCCGAAAGAGACACCGGGAATCTCGTTGACGCAGCGGAGCAGCTCGAGCCTCGTCTCCTCGTCGTCGAACGGCGCCCGCGCCTTCAGATGCTGGAACTGCACCTCGATCCGCCCATAGCTGTAGAGGGCGATGGGGTAATGCTCGCGCCCGTTCGCGGCGAAGACTGGAACCCACGAGCCGTCCTGCTTACCTCTTCCAAAGGTCGGTATCCAGCCGCGCGCGAGCATCCACTCATACAGCTCGCGCGCAACCCGCGTCTCATCCTCCCCGCGTTTCTCCATGAGATCAGCGAACAACGATTGCTCATCCCACTGTCGCCCCTCACCTGACATGCGACGCCCTTTGCGGGCCTCGACCTCCGCGGTCTGGCCGATCACGCGCGGCACCAGCGTCTTCATTCCGTCCGCGCCGAGATACTGCTTGATCTCGATCGCAATGACCTCGGCGGGGTTCATCTGGCCGTTCAAGAACTCCACAACACGAGCCAGTTCGCGCGGGATCTCGTCGGAGACAAACACCATCCGCACCTTCCCGGCGCGCAGGTTGTCGCCAGCACGCCCCCAGAACTCCTCGACGTCGACGTCGCTGCCCGCAACCTCGGCGACCACCGAGAGGGGGTCGAGGCCGTCGTGCTCGCACCGGCGGGCAAAGAACTCGCGCAGCTGCTCGAGCGGCCAGTAAACGACGCCATTCGCGGCGTAGTCCAACATCTGCCCGACAACCTCCCGACGGATGCGTGTGTCAGAGCTGCGCTTGACCTCGACGAGCGTCGGCACGGCGTCCTGGTCGAGGAACAGGTGGTCGACCGACCAGCGGCCGGCCGCGTCCTCCTCGTCGGGGAGCGCAGCCTCGCGGCCAACGAGCAGCCAGCGGCGCGGCGTATCGCCGGCATGCTGGTCACCCGCGAGCAGGCTGGGGAACTTCGCGATCAGCGATTGGAGAACATCCTCGGCCTCGTACGGGCTCTCACGCATCTCGACCAACTCGTCGTCGCCCCGCAATAGGAAGATGTCGCCGCTCATGGGGAGATTCTAGGAGCCGTAGGCGGCGTCGTCGAGACCGCTGAACCGCGCGCTGTCGCCGCCGCTTATCTGAATCGGGGCCTTCGTCAAGTTCGGCGGTGAGTGGTTGTGGGGCAGTGCGGGTCGGGTTGGTTTGTTCGTTCCGCGGGTGCCCGGGCTTATCTGGGTGCTCGGCCTTGGGGCCGGCGACGTGATGAGCCGGGCTGGGTGTCGCGGAGACCGGGTTTGTTGGTTCCCTCTGTTCATGAGAGGGAGATTTCCAAGCTACTGGTCTGGCTCAGCCGTTCGAACTCTGACGGTGGTAGATCGCCGAGCGCTTGGTGTAGTCGGCTGTCGTTGAACCAGCCGATGTACTCGACGACGGCGAGCTCGAGCTGTGACCGTGAGCGCCAGACGCGGTCGGCGATCAGCTCCGTCTTGAAGCTGTCGACGAAGCTCTCGGCCAGGGCGTTGTCGTAGGCGTCGCCGACCGAACCGACCGAGGCCAGCACGCCGTGATCCGCCAGCGTCTGGGTGTAATCGATCGAGGTGTATTGACTGCCGCGATCGGAGTGGTGGACCAGGGCGACGTCGGCGCCGGGTCCACGCGTCCCGAGTGCCATCCGCAGCGCGTCGAGGACCAGGGTGGTGCGCATGTGCGGCGCGAGCTGCCAGCCCACCACCTTGCGGCTGAAGGCGTCGATCACGAAGCCGAAGAACACAAGGCCCTCCCAGCAGCGCAGATAGGACAGATCGGCAACCCACAGCTCGTCCCGGCCGCCACTAGTGAAGTCGCGTTGGACTAGGTCGGGCCGGCGGTGGGCGTGAGGGTCCGGTCGGGTGGTCCGCCACGGCTTGCCGCGCCGTTTGGCGCCCTGGATTCCGTGGGCGCGCATCAGCCTTTGCACCCGGCAGCGCGGCACCCGCTCGCCCTCGCGCAGCAGCGCCTTCCAGGTGCGCCGGTAACCGTAGGCCTCGTAGTTGGCGGCGTGGACCTGGCGGATCCGGCCGAGCAGCCGCTCGTCCTCGAGCGCCCTGGCCGAGCGCTCGCCCTTCGCGCGTTGGTAGTAGGCGGACGCCGACACGCCCAGGGTCCGGCAGATCGGCTCGACCCCGAAGTCCTCGCGGCGCTCGTCGATGAACGCGCTCACTTCGGTCGGTCTGGGTCGAGCTCGCGCGCGAAAAACAGCGACGCCGACTTCAAGATCTCGTTCGCGCGGCGCAGCTCATAGTTCTCTTTGCGCAGACGGCGGACCTCTTCGCGCTCCTGCGAGCTCACCAGACCCGGGCGCGCACCGCTGTCGGCCTCGGCCTGCCGGACCTTCTTGCGCAACGTCTCCGGGTGCATGCCGAGGTCGCGCGCGATCTGCGCGATTGGCCGCTCGCCCTCGAGCGCCAGCCGAACACCTCGCTGAACCAGCTCATCGGGATATTTCTTCGGACGTGCCATGACCGCGGAGGCTCTCCTCTCTCGAGGACGGAATCCTCGAAATATGACCTCCGCCAAACCCGGCCTGGCTCAGGTCCGCCTGCCGGGCCCAAGAGTCCCACAGGCAAGACGAACCTACACAGCTCAACCAGATCGAGATCTACTTCTCGATCCTCCAGCGCAAGGCGCTCACCCCCAACGACCTCGGCTCGCTCGACAAGCTGGCCGCCCGGCTGCTCGCCTTCCAAGACCACCACGCCCAAATCGCCCAGCCCTTCGACTGGACCTTCACACGCCACGACCTCGACCGCGTCCTCGCAAAGATCGCCGGCTCGAAGTGGCTTGACTGGGCGCTCGAGGAGTCAGCGCTCGCCGCGGTGCGCTCCAAGGACGTCTACACTCGATCCTCGTCGCCTGCTGGCACATGCTCTCGACCGGGGAACTCTACCGCGAGCTCGGAGGCGATTTCTTCCGAAAGCGAGACCCCGAGCGGGTCACCAAGCGCCTCGTCGCCCAGCTCGAAGCGCTAGGGCACCGCGTCACGCTGGAGGCGGAGCTGGTGGCAGCCTGAGGGTTATTTTCCTGTCAGGCGGAACGGCCGTCGCCCCGAATGGCTCCGTGCGGCAGTTGCCACTACCGTCCCACGCCCCACCGCTGCAAGTCACCAATGGAGCTGCCACCGACGCGAAGCTTGAGGAGGAAGAGGGATGAACGCCAAGGAATGGATCGCCGTTTACGCCGAGCAACTCGGCATAGAGCCGCCGACCGCCGACGAGCTCAAAGGGATCCTCGATCTCGCCGCGGAGGCCGCCCACGCGTCCGAGCGCATCGCCGCCCCGGTGGCCTGCTGGCTCAGCGCAAAGGCGGGCCGCTCGCTGGAGCAGTCGCTCGCCCTCGCGCGTGAGGTGACCCAAGCCCCGGGGGCTTGACTGGCGGTACTCAAATCCCTACTCTGCTCGGGCTGCACGAGGGCACTCGGCGTAAACGCAGAAGGGAGGAGAGGTGACGGACTTCACCCGGCGCGAGGTTCTGAAGATGGGCGCTGCCGGCACAGCGGTCGTCGGTATCTCCGCCCTCGGCTTCGACGTCGCCGTGGCCGAGGCCACCACCGTCAAGCAGCGCCTGCGCATCGCGAACGCCAAGGTGTCCCGCTCGGTGTGTCCCTACTGCGCGGTCGGCTGCTCGCTGCTTGCATACACGCGCAGGAACGGTAACGGCTCGGTCGAGCTGCTCCAGATCGAGGGCGACCCGGACAGCCCGGTCAACGAGGGGACACTCTGCCCGAAGGGGGCGAGCGCGATGGAGCTCGCCGTCTCGAAGCGGCGGATGCAGGGCCCGCTCTACCGGGCCCCCGGCGCCGCCGAGTGGAAGCGGGTCTCTTGGGACTTCGTGCTCGACAAGCTCGCGCGCAACATCAAGGCCGCGCGCGACCGCACCTTCGTCACCAGGGACGACGAGGGCAACGTCGTCAATCGCTGCGAGGGCATCGCCTTCGCGGGCGGGGCCGCGTTCAGCAACGAGGAGGGCTACCTCACCACCAAGCTGATGCGCGGCCTCGGCTTCGTCTACCTGGAGCAACAGGCCAGGGTCTGACACGGTCCCACGGTGGCCAGTTTGGCCGCCACGTTCGGAAGGGGGGCCATGACGAACCACTGGCGGGACATCAGGCACGCCGACCTGATCCTGATCAACGGCGCCAACCCCGCCGAGGCGCATCCGGTCGGGTTCCGGTGGTTCATGCGGGCGAAGCTCGACCGCGGGGCGAAGATGATCCACGCCGATCCGCGCTTCACACGCACGTCGGCGGTCGCCGACACCCACCTGCGGATCCGGACCGGCACCGACGCCGCCTACTTCGGCGGCCTCATCAACTACGTCCTGCGCAACCAGCTCTACCACGACGAGTACGTGCGCGGATACACGAACGCCGCCTTCGTGGTGAAGAAGGACTACGAGTTCAAGGACGGGCTGTTCAACGGCTTCGACCCGAAGGAGCGCAAGTACGATCCCAAGAAATGGACGTACGAGACCACCGACGGCGGCTTCGCCCGGCTCGACATCGACCACCCGCGCTCGGTGCTGAACCTGATGCGCAAGCACTACTCGCGCTACACGCCGGAGATGGTCTCGCGCATCACGGGCATCCCGCCGGACCAGTTCCTCGAAATCGCCAAGCTCGTCGGGGAAATGGGCCGGCCGGACAAGGTGATGACGATCGTCTACGCGGTGGGCCTCACCCACCACACGACCGGGTCGCAGATGATCCGCTCCGGCGCGGTGCTCCAGCTCCTGCTGGGCAACATCGGCCGGCCGGGCGGGGGCATGAACGCCGAGCGCGGGCACGCGAACATCCAGGGCAACACCGACAACGCGATCTCGTGGGAGATCCTGCCCGGCTACCTCAAGGTCCCCGCGCCGGGGCAGCGCGACCTGAGCGACTACGTCGAGGAGAGCGCGTCCAAGAAGGCCCACCCCAACGCCCTTAACTTCTTCGGCGAGAACTACCGGAAGTTCATGGTCAGCCTGCTCAAGACGTGGTACGGGAAGCGGGCCGGCAAGGGCAACGAGTTCGCCTTCGATTACCTGCCCAAGCCGGCCGGGGACTCGTCCTGGATGAGCATCTTCGACCAGGCGCTCAAGGGCGAGATGGAGGGCGTGATCCTGAGCGGGATGACCGCGGCCAGCATCGGGCCGGACGCGAACCAGGTGGCCACGGCGCTCGGCAACCTGAAGTGGCTGTGCGTCATGGACGCCTTCCCGACCACGAGCTCGGAGTTCTGGCAGGCCCCGGGGGTCGATCCCTCGAAGGTCAAGACCGAGGTATTCGCCCTCCCGGCCACCCACTGGATCGAGAAGGACGGGTCGTTCGTGAACAGCGGCCGCTGGATGCAGTGGAAGGACCAGGTCATCCCGCCGGAGGGCGACGCCCGCCACGACCACTGGGTGCTGGCCGATCTCTTCCTGCGGGTGCGGGAGCTCTACCGCCGGGAGGATGGGAAGTTCCCCGCCCCGGTCATGGAGCTCACCTTCCCCTACCGCGATCCGGCGAAGCCCGAGCTCGACGAGATCGCTCGGGAGGTAAACGGCAGGAACCTCAAGAGCGGCAAGCGGCTCGAGACGTTCGCCGACCTCGCCGACGACGGCAGCACGACGGCGGGCAACTGGCTCTACACCGGCTCCTATCCCGAGAGCGGCAACCTGGCAAAGCGCCGCAAGGGCGTGCAGGACCCGAAGCGCAACGACCCCACCGGCATGGGCTTCTACCCGGAGTGGGCGTGGTCCTGGCCGCTGAACCGCCGGGTGCTCTACAACCGAGCCTCGGCCGATCTCGACGGCAGGCCCTGGGACCCGCGGCGGGCGGGCATCCGCTGGGACCGGGCGAAGCGGCTGTGGGTCGGCGACGTGCCCGACTACCCGCCTGACGCGGACCCCCGCGATCCCAAGGCTCCGCTGCCCTTCATCATGACCGGCGAGGGCACCGGCCGCCTGTTCTCGAGCGGTCTCGTGGACGGGCCGTTCCCCGAGCACTACGAGCCGATCGAGTCCCCGATCGAGAACCCGCTGCATCCCCAGGTCTCGGCGTCCCCCATGGCGTTCCTCTACGACAGCGCGGCGGGGCGGCCCAACCGCTTCGGGAAGGTCGACGAGTTCCCCTACGTCGCCACCAGCTACCGGCTCACCGAGCACGAGCACTACATCACTCAGCACGTCGAGCGGCTGGTCAAGCTCCAGCCCGAGGCTTTCGTGGAGGTGCCCGACGAGCTCGCGCGCGAAAAGGGCATCAGCACCGGCGACTGGGTGCGGGTGCGGTCGAAGCGGGGCAAGATCGAGGTGCGCGCGCTGGTGACGAAGCGACTCGGAGCCCTCAAGTGCGACGGGCGGAAGGTCTTCCACATCGGCATCCCGATCCATTGGGGTTACGTGGGGATCAAGACGAGCGAGCACTGGCTCGCGAACGCGCTGACGCCCTTCGTCGGGGACGCCACCACACGCACGCCGGAGTTCAAGGCATTCCTCGTGAACATGGAGAAGATGTGAGCTCCGATCCCGTCCCGAGCGAGACTACGGCGAGTCCCTGGGCCGGCCGCCGGATGCGGGCCGAGGAGCTGCGCGCCCGGCATCCGTTCGCCGCCGAGGTGCTGACGCTCTATCTGGCCCTGCTGGAGGTGCAGGAGGAGGCCTGGAGCGCTGTGTGCGAGAGTCCGCCGCATCCGGGGGAGCTCCCACGCTGGGCGGCGGCCCGGGTCCTGCCCGCGGTGGTCGAGGCGACCGTGGCGGAGGGCCCGGCGGCGCTTCGAGAGGCCGTGCGGAGCCGCATCGCCGGAGCGGACCACGACGGGCTGGCCGGCTGGCTCGCGGGCGCCGAGCTCGACCCGGTCGACCGCTACCTGGCCCGCGCCTCCCTCGCCCCCGTGCTCGAGGCGCTCGGCGAGCGGGCGGGCACTGCCTGCGCCCCCGGGCCGGGCGGCGATGGCGGCCTCCTCTGCCCGTGCTGCGGCGGGCCCCCCCAGCTCTCCTACCTGGCCGCCTCCGGGGAGTCGCTGGTGAGCGGAGGGCGCAGCCTGCTCTGCGCCCGCTGCGGGTCGAGCTGGAGCTGCTCGCGAAGCGTCTGCCCGGCGTGCGGCGAGACCGACGAGGCGCGGCTCGCGGTGTACGCGGAGCGATGGGAGGGACCGGTGTCCGGCAACGGCAAGGGCCACGGCGACGCGCGGCCGGTGTTCCCGCACCTTCGCATCGCCGGCTGCTCGACCTGCAGCCGCTACCTGATCGAGATCGACATGGAGCGCGACGCGCGCGCGGTGCCCGAGGTCGACGAGCTGGCCGCCCTTCCGCTCGACCTCTATGCCGCTGACGAAGGTCTGACGAAAGTGACACCGAATCTGATGGGGTTCTAACGATGGCCACCAAGATCACTCCCGGCGAGGCGTACGGGTTCTTCACCGACACGAGCGTCTGCATCGGCTGCAAGGCCTGCGAGGTGGCGTGCAAGGAGTGGAATCAGCTTCCCGAGGAGGAGGATGAGCTGGACTTCCTCGGCCAGAGCCTCGACAACACGGGGGAGCTGAACGGCTCGACCTGGCGCCACGTGCAGTTCATCGACAACGTCCCCGACGAGACGATGAGCGAGGGCAATGGGAGGGCCTTCCTGCTCATGTCGGACGTCTGCAAGCACTGCAAGCACGCGAGCTGCATGGACGTCTGCCCCACCGGGGCGATCATCCGCACGGAGTTCGACACGGTGTTCATCCAGGAGGACGTCTGCAACGGCTGTCGCGACTGCATCGCCGCCTGCCCCTACGACGTGATCGACGTCAATGAGGAACGGAACGTCGCTCAGAAGTGCACGCTCTGCTACGACCGGCTCCAGGGCGGCATGGAGCCGGCCTGCGCGAAGGCGTGTCCGACGGACTCGATCCAGTTCGGACCGCTCGACGACCTGCGGGACAGGGCGAAGAAGCGGGAGGCCACACTGCACGCGCAGGGCCTCAAGGAGGCCAACCTCTATGGCCATGACGACAAGGTGTACGGCGGGCTCAACGCCTTCTTCCTGCTCATGGACAAGCCCGAGGCCTACAAGCTCCCGAATGCCGCCAACGCCGTCCTGCCGCAACGGAACAACCTGGGCGGCTACCTGGGGATATTCGGGACCGCCGTGCTGGGCCTCTTCAGCGCCGTGATCGCGCGCCGCCAGCGAAACATGGGCGGCGGCGAAGATCCGGCCGGAACGTCCGAGGGAGAGCGGACGTGACGTCGCTCGGAGCGGCGCAGCACTTCGCCGGCGCGCCCGAGTGGACCTGGTACATCCTGGTCTACTTCTTCGCGGCGGGGCTCGCGGGGGGCAGCTACTTCCTGGCGACGTTCCTCCGCTACTGGGGCACCCCGGCCGACGAGCCGCTGGCCAGGCTCGGCTTCTACGTGCCGCTGCCGGCCACGGCCCTCGGCGCGCTCATGCTCACGCTCGACCTCAACCAGCCCCTGCGGTTCTGGCACATGGTCGTGAACACGACTCCGGGGGAGTTCGGTCTCAACTTCAACTCCACGACGCCGATGTCGGTGGGTGTCTGGGCGCTGCTCGTGGGCTCGGTCTTCGCACTCGTCGTGTTCCTCGGCGCGCTTGCTGCCGACGGCAGGATCCGCCACCCGCTCGCCGACCGCCTGGCGGCGTTCCTCGACGGCAGTGCGGGCAGGACGTTCAATGTCGTAGGGACGGTGCTCTACGTATTCATCGCCGCGTACACGGGGGTGCTGCTCGCCGTCTCGAACCAGCCGGTCTGGAGCGACACATGGGCGCTCGGCGGACTCTTCCTGGCTTCGGGGCTGTCCGGCTCCGTCGCGCTGCTCCTGCTTCTGACGCATTTCCGGCGCGACGCGGCGCCCTCGCGCGGCTTCCTGGAGGTCGGGGGGCGGCTCTTTACCGCTCTCGAGCTCCTGCTGTTGGTCGTGGTACTGCTCACGTTGATCGACGACCGGACGCTGGACACGGCCCTCGACCTGCCCTGGATTCCCCTCTGGCTGCTGGCGCTGGCCGGGATGCTGCCGGCACTCCGCGATTTTGCGGTCGGCGGGCTGAGGCCGACGACCGGGGGAGCGGTAGCGGCCGTAAGGGCGCCGGCCTGGGCGGTGCCCGCGCTCGTCCTGGTCGGCGTACTCGCGCTGCGGGCCGCGTTCATCTTTAGTGCCCAGGCTTGAACGCCCGGCGCCGGTAGCCGGCTGACGCGCGTAGGCTGCGAGGCGTGAAGGTGGCCTACGTCTTCTCCACGTCCGGGCACACGGCGAGCTACAAGCTCGGCAAGATGATCCTGCCTCAGCTCGAGGACGGGAGCCACGGCGTGGAGGTCGTCGGGATGTTCTTCTTCGACGACAACACCTACGCGCTGCGCGCGGGCGACCCGCTCGGCGAGCGCCTCGGCGAGGTGGCGGAGGAGCAGGGGATCATGCTGATGCTCTGCGACCAGTGCGCGCTCGAGCGCTCGCTCGCCGAGGGCGTTCCGGGCGACTGCCGGCCCAAGGACACGGTCGCGGGAGTGCAGGTCGGCTGCTTTCCGGACCTCTACGGAGCGCTGTCGGGCAACTCGCCGGACCAGGTCATCACGCTCTAACGGCGGGGACGGCGGCTACACGTCGTCGAGAGGGCCGAACTGGCCCTCGGTGGGCTCCGCTCAGCAGAACCACGGCTCGGTGAGCCGTGGCCTCCCCTCGGTCGCGCCGGCGTGGATCGGCTCGGCGCGGCCGGCGGGCGACGGCGACCGCCCAGCCGCCTCGAGCGCCGCCGCGCGCACCTTCGCAAACGTCTCGGGAATTGGCTCGGAGCCCGCCGCGCTCTGCTCGACGAGCGCCGCGAGGCGGGCCTGGAGGCGGTCGCTGTCGGGGTCGATCGGGGTCCACCTGTAGCTGAGCCGCTCGGCGTCGTAGCCGCCGAGGTGCGGGCGCATGTCGGGGCGCTCGAGCAGCAGCGATCCCTCGGGGAGCAGCAGGCGGATCGTGTAGTGGACCGGGTCGACGTTGCCGACGAGGTCGTGCTCGGCCACGAAGTCGAGCATCTCGACCACGTCGCGGGGCGTCGTCCAGGGGGTGAACGGCATCCACGACGGGCGCATCTCGATCCCGTGCTCGCGCAGCAGCGCGATCGCCCGTGCGGCTTCCTCGGTCGTGTGGCCCTTGTCGAGCCGCTCGAGGATCTCGTCGTTGACCGACTCGAGCGCGGAGACCACGAATAGGCAGCCCGCCCCGGCGAGCGCCGGCCACAGCTCGGCGTCGCGCAGGATGTGCTCGACCTTCGTCGTGCAGTCGAAGGTGAGCTCGGGGAAGCGCTCGTGCATCGCCTGCACGACGCGCAGCGAGT
>JACCSF010000021.1 GCA_013813135.1 Thermoleophilaceae bacterium
CCACCGAGCGCACGGCAGGGACTTGCTCGGTCACCACGCGGACGCCCGAGGGCAGCGTGGTGACCTCGGCACGGTCGCTCATCCGGAGTGCTTTCCTACCGGTCTGCCCCCGGGCCGCTACCGGCGCTCCCGGCGGCCGCGCGAGCGCACCGAGTGACAGCGGAGCCGGCCCGGCTAACCACCCTCGACTCGGGCGTTCGGGTCGTCACCGAGGCGATGCCCTCGGTGCGTTCGATCGCGCTCGGATTCTGGATCCGGGCGGGTTCGCGCGACGAGGGCGGCGAGCAGGCCGGTATCTCGCACTTCCTGGAGCACCTCCTCTTCAAGGGGACGGAGCGCTTCAGCTCGCTGCAGATCGACGAGCTGTTCGACGCGATGGGGGCGGAGGTCAACGCCGGCACCGGCAAGGAGACGACCTCCGTCTACTCGCGCTTCCTCGACGTGCACCTGGAGCGCGCCTTCGACGTGCTCCAGGACATGGTGCTGCGGCCGGCCTACCCGGACATCGACTCCGAACGGCAGGTGGTGATCGAGGAGATCGCCATGTACGAGGACGAGCCCTCGGACAAGGTTCACGACGTGCTGGCCGGCGCGATCTTCGGCGACCATCCGCTCGGGCGGCCGGTCATCGGCCGCGCGGAGGTGATCTCGTCGGTGCCGGTGCCGCAGATCGCGAAGTGGCACGACGGGCGGTACGTGCCGGGCAACGTCGTGGTGGCCGCCGCCGGCAACCTGGAGCACGACCGGATCGTGGAGCTGGTCGACGCCGCCGTCGGGACGGCGCCCCCGGCCCCCGCCCAGGCGGCTGTGCCGGGCCCGATCGGGCCGGCGGTCCGCTTCCACGTCAAGGAGACGGAGCAGTACCACCTGGCGCTCGGGGGCCCGGGCATCGCCCGAGGCGATGACCGGCGCTTCGCGCTGCGCGTGCTCGACACGATCCTTGGCGGCTCGACCTCGTCGCGCCTGTTCCAGGAGGTGCGCGAGAAGCGCGGGCTGGCTTACTCGGTCTTCTCCTACGCGTCGCAATACGTGGACACCGGTCAGGTGGCGCTTTACGTCGGCACGCGGCCCGACAACGTCCGCGACGCGATGGAAGTGATCGGGACAGAGCTGCGCCGGCTGCAGGAGGACGGCGTGAGCGCCGGGGAGCTGGAGCGGGCGCGCGACAACGTGAAGGGGCGCACCGTGCTGTCGATGGAGTCCAGCGCGACGCGCATGAACCGGCTCGGCAGCTCGGTGCTGATGGGCGTGCCGGTGCTGACCGTCGACGAGGTGCTCGCCCGGTTCGACGCCGTGACGCTCCAGGACGTGATGGACCTGGGGCGCGAGCTGTGGGTTCCCGAGCGCCTGTCGGCGGCCGGCGTGGGGGGGGACGAGGCGATGTTCCGCTCCGCGCTCGAATCGGTCAGCCCGGTGCTCGCCGCGCCGGCGTGATCAACGTCGCGGTCTCGGGCGCCGCGGGGCGCCTGGGCCAGACGACCTGTGTGGCGGTCGAGGGGGCGGACGACATGGCCCTGGTCGGCCGCGCGGACCCGCTGCTGCAGACCGCGCTCGCCGACGTGCTCGGCGACGCCGACGTGGTGGTGGACTTCTCGACGCCCGACTCGGCGCTGTCCAACGCCCGCACCTGCCTGGAGGCCGGTGTTCACTGTGTGATGGGCACGACCGGCGCGGACTTCTCGTCGCTGGAGGGAGTGGGGGAGGCCAACCTGTTCGTGGCACCCAACTTCGCGATCAGCGCGGTGCTGATGATGAAGTTCGCCGCCGAGGCGGCTTCACACATGCCCGAGTGCGAGATCGTGGAGCTGCACCATGCGGGCAAGCTCGACGCCCCATCGGGCACCGCCAAGCGGACCGCCGAGCTGATCGAGGCCGCCGGCGGCAACGTGCACGAGCCGATCCACTCGGTGCGCCTGCCCGGCCTCGTGGCCCACCAGGAGGTCATCTTCGGCGGACAGGGCCAGACCCTGACGATCCGCCAGGACTCGGTGGACCTGGAGTCGTTCATGCCAGGGGTGCTGCTGGCGGTGCGGCGCGTGGGAGCGCTGGAGCGCTCCCCGGTCGTCGGGCTCGAAGAGCTGCTCTGAAGGCGGCCCGGCCTCCGCGCCAGCTGGGTGCGGGACTCTTTCAGCGGCTGGCGAGCCGGTAGCGCACTCCACCCAGGCTGATGTGGTCGCCTGGCCGTACGTCCGTCGCCTCCGTCACGCGCATGCCGTTCACACGCGTGCCGTTGCTCGAACCGAGGTCGCGCAGCAGCCAGCCGCCTCCGTGGCGGCGCACCTGGGCGTGGCGGCGGGAGACGCTCGGCTCGTTGATCACGCAGTCGCAATCGATCGATCGGCCGATCGTCGTCGGGCGAGTGGGGTGGGCCGGCAGCGCGAGCACAGGCGTGCGCCCGACCTGCCACGCGCTCTGCACATCGGCGGTGAGCGTCGAGAGCCACCCGATCGATGCGATGGCCGCGCGCCGCACCGGGCCCGGCCGGCGCACGTCGGCGACGAGGTCGTCGAGCTCCGCGCGGCTGCGCGCGGTGAGCGCACGCTCCACGCGCGCGGCGAACGTGTCCCGCGAGAGGCGTCCCTGGGTGGAACGCTCCTGCAGCAGCCTGGCGATCCGCCTGCGCTCCGCGTCGGATGCGCGCCCCGGGATCGGTGTCGGGGCGTCAGTCGTCGCCATGCCGAGATTGTCGCGCCGCGCGGCGTCCGCGTCCAGCGCGGTCGGCCCAGGCTCGCTAGGCGGCCGTCTGCTTGCGCAGCGCGCGTGGCACCACGAAGCGGATGCCGCTGCGCGCGTCGTCGATCGAGCAGGTCTTGTTGTCGATCAGGCCAAGCTTCTTGGCGTGGGGGACCAGCAACATCTGGTTGAGGTAGCTGTCGTGCCCGCGCTTGCGGGTGATCACCCACAGGTAGCCGGTTTCGCGCAAGCGCGCGCGGTACCGGACGAGCGCCTCCTTGGCCTCGTCTTCGGACTCCACCAGCACGATCGCGCCGTCCAGGTCGCCGTCCCGTACGAGACCGCGCCCGACCGCCTCTTTGACGTCGCGCCTGAGGCCGGAGCCCACGTCGCCCGTGATCTCAACCCGCTGTGCGGGTTTCACTCCGAGCTTCTGGACTGCCGTCCTGTGGCTGTAGTCGCGTTCCTGGGCCATGGTTAGCGCTGCAATTCTGACATCCGCGGAGGGTGTTCTGGGCGGTTTGCAGCGGTTATCCCGCGAAACCGGTCCGCGCGGTACGCTCCTGCGAGATCAACGTGGGAGGCGACGATGGGCTTCATGGACAAGGCCAAGAAGCTCGCCGAGCAGGCACAGCAGAAGCTCGACGAGGCGCAGCAGAACTTCAACCAGGGCGGCTCGACGCCGGGCCAGCAGGGCGGGACCAGCTACGACCAGCACGGGCGTCCGGTCGCGGACGGCCCACCCGCCGGCACGGCCCCGCCGCCGTCCGGAGAGCCCGTGCC
>JACCSF010000030.1 GCA_013813135.1 Thermoleophilaceae bacterium
CCGCCGGCCGTGGGGGACCGTCTTCCGTCAATCAAGCTACCCCGTCCAGCGTTCGAGTGACCGCTGGCGGCCGGCTTGTCGACCCGCACGTGCCTCAGACGCTCGGGGCCTAGCTTCGCGTGCGCCGGCGCCCATCCGATAGCACCAGTCCGTAGAGCAGGTGGTCGGTGGCGACTGCCAGGCGGTCTACCAAGCGCACGCGCTTGGCCTGGCTGAGGCCCAGGGCGGGCGCGATCCCCATCTCGAAGCCCAGCCACACGGCCAGCCCATACACAGGGCCCGCCCAGGGGCGACGGCGCAGCGCGCGGGGCAGCGCTCCGAACACCGCGCCGCCACCAACGCCGAAGGCCCAGTGGGCGGTCTCGATTAGCCCCCGGCGCTGCTTCCGCGGGGCCAGGCGCAGCAGGGCCCGCGCCCCGCGCGCGCGCTGGCGGGCGACGGCCTGGGGCGGAGTTTGTTCCAGGAGCCCGAGCTCGCTCGTGATCACCCGCATTCCCGTCATGGCCATCGCGCCGACCGCCCCGCGTGCGGCGGCGTGGACCACCTCGCCCAGACGCGAGCCCTCGCCCAGTCCTTGGCCCTCTGCGTCCCGGCCCATCTCCATGCTGCCAGCCTACCCCGTGCAGGGCGACCGAGCGAGCCGCGTGCAGCTCCCCGCGAAGCGGAAGCCCGGGACGCGCTGAAACTCATCACATGCGTGGAATGGGAAGGCCGTGAGCTCTGCCGTTCGGGATCGCCGCTCCCCGGAACTGCGGGCGAGGCGCCGCCAGCCCCGGCGCTCGCTCCGAGCCGCCGGTTTCCCGCAAGCGCGCCTCAGCCGCCCTGGGGTGGGGGCGGGTTCGACACCTTCACATCGCTAACGCGTCTAGCGCGAGCCGCTTGGTCATTTGTCGCGCCGGCATTCGCAAGGGCGCATGAGCGCGTAGTACGTGAGCGCCGCCGCATGGTGCGTCATCTGGTCGTCGTGAACGACCTCAGCGTCCGCTTGGTAATCGCACCGGCTGGGCTCGCCGGGTCACGCTTGTCACCGCTAGTAGGAAGGCGCCGCCGTGAGCTCGGCGCCCGCTCCGGGGCGAAGCCAGGAGAATGGCGACAGGCTCCTCCCGCACCCCGCGGCGGGCGGCTCGTCAGATCGGCTGTTCGGACTCGCCGAGCCGGAGCGCCGCACCCGGAGCATCCGCGCGATCAGGCGTCTCCTGGGGCCACGATCAACCCTTCCGTCGCCTCTGTCGGGAGTCGGCGCGGAAGCAGAGGAAAGCTGGCGAGCGAGCCTTCTCAAGAGTAGCCCGCGACCGGGCCCATTGGAGTACTCTGGCGTGGGCACCGCGGAGTCTGAAGGGAGCACCGCTTCGTGACGATAAGGGGACCTTCCAATGGATACGGCCTCCGCTTGCCAATCTGACCGCGCCGGCGTCCACGGGACCGCCCACCAGGTGACCAACTTCGCCGCGATCGTGATCCCGTTCGCCGCCTTCGTGCTGGCCGTCGCCCTGCTCTGGGGCCGGTGGGTGGAGTGGATCGATCTGGCCGTCTTGGCCGTGGGCTATGCGGTCACGTGCCTGGGAGTCACGGTGGGCTTTCACCGCCTGCTGACCCACCGCTCGTTCGAGACTTATCCCGCCGTTCGCTACGCCCTGGCGGTGCTCGGAACGCTGGCCGTAGAGGGCTCTGTGATCAAGTGGGTGGCCGATCACCGCAAGCATCACGCCTTCGCCGACGAGCACGGTGACCCACACAGCCCACACGACGCCGGACCGGGGGTGCGCGGCGCGCTCAGGGGGCTCTGGCACGTCGGCTGGCTGTTTAACTCGGTCGGCCAGGCGGACCGGCGCCGCTATGCGGCGGACCTCCTCAGGGACCGCGGCATGCGCCGGATCGACGCCGCCGAGAAGTCCCTGTTCGCGGCCGGCCTGGCGATCCCGTTCCTGCTGGGCTTGCTGGTCAAGGGAACGCTCACCGGCGCTTTCCTGACGCTCCTGTGGGGTGGGCTGGTGCGCGTCTTCTTCCTGCACCACGCGACGTTCAGCATCAACTCGATCTGCCACTTCTTCGGCCGCCGCCGCTTCGCGACCCAGGACCCTTCCACCAACGTGGCCTGGTTATCGGTGGCGACCTTCGGGGAGTCCTGGCACAACAACCACCACGCGTTCCCAACGTCCGCGTTCCACGGCCTTCGCCGCCGCGAACTCGACCTCGGGGGCCTCTTCATCAGCGCCCTCGAGCGGGTCGGGCTCGCCTGGCAGGTGGTGCGAATCAGCCCCGAGCGCCAGCGTCAAAAGGCCGCGCGCGGAGTGGGGTGACGGCAGTGGAGGCCCCGCAGCGGGCGCCATTGCGCAGACGGCCTCGAGGGTGCCGGCCTGGGGGTTGATCGTGAAAACCTTGCAGGAGCGGCTTCGCATCGTTGTGAGAGCTGGTGGACAACAAGCCAGACGGCCACGAGTACTTCGCCGTACATTCGGCCTCGGATAGAGCGGGGCAGAGCCGCACCCTGCCAGGGCGCCGAGGTGTCGTTAGGCGAACTCGAGCTGTGCCGTCGAGGTCAGATTGAACCTGGGAGTATCACCTAGGCCCTGGCGACCGCCGGGCCTTACCGGCATCCAACACTGCGTTCAGGCGGACCGCTTGTAGTGATCCTCGGACTGATCCTCGCGCTGGCTTCGGCGGTGGCCACCAACCTCGCCTTCCTGTTCAAGCACCGCGGCGCGGTGCTCGCCCCGCCAATCGAGGTCCGCCATCCGCTGCGCAGCGCCGTCGGTCTTTTTCGCTCCAAATGGTTCGCGGTTGGCTGGGTCGTGGCGATCGTGGCCTGGTTTCTGCACGTCGGTGCGCTCGCGCTCGCGCCGCTGTCGATCGTGCAGGCGGTCCTCTCCGGCGGGCTCGTCTTCCTCGCCGTGTTCGCCGAGCGATTCTTCGGCTTTCAGCTCGGACGGCGACAATGGGTCGGCCTGACGATCACCGCAGCCGGGCTGGTAGTCATCGGACTAACCGGCGGCGGCGCCGACGATCCCCAGCGCGCCTCGCTGGCGGCGCTGATCGCCGTCGAGGCCGCGATCTTTGCGATCGGCGCCGCGCTCGTGAGGATCTCGGCCCGCCGCCACTTCCTGGCCCGTGCCGAGGGACTGATCCTCGGCGCGGCCGCTGGCGCGCTGTTCGGGGTGTCCGCTGTGGCGATCAAGTACATCACCCAAGCGTCACGAGGACCCCTGCTCGGGTTGCTGAGCCCATGGACACTCACCGCGATGATCGCCGGAGTGATCGCCTTCTACGCCTCCGCCCGCAGCCTCCAGATCGGCAACGGCGTCGAGGTCATCACGATCACCTCCGTGATAGCCAACCTCGCCGCGATCTTCGGCGGCATCATCGTCTTCCACGACCCGATCGGCTCTGGCCCCCCCGGTATCACCGCACGCTTCGTCGCGTTCTGCCTCGTCATCGCCGGCGCGGCACTCATGCCCGCTCCGATGCGCGCCACCCCCGACGCCGGCTAGCACGCCGAGCCGCACGAACGGGCCGACAACAATCCGGCCGCATCCCCGCGTCCGCGGGTGAGACGACTGAGCGAGTTTCGCCGAGGGACGGGCTGCGGCGCGAAGCGCGGTGCCCCGCCCGACACGGCAAGGAGAAGCCGCTACCCGGATGAAGGCGCGGGCGGCGCCGTTCGCCCCCACCCGAGTCGTCGAGCGGGCCGTCAGGGCTAGTGCTGCAAACGCCCGTCCCGGCGAGGAATCAGCGGTTATCGCTCCCTGAGCGGTTGCGATAACGCGGGCGCCTCGCCCGCTCGTTATCCCTTCCGGCGCAAAGCGATAACGGGTGACCAATGCCGAGCGGGGTGCAGCAGAGTGCTGGATCCCATGCAAGCGGACGCTCGGCCGTGCCGTGGCCGGAGGCAAGGGCCGCTGCGGCAGGCCACGAGAGCATGAAGACGCTTCTTCCCGGACGATCTCGGTGGGGCGCCGTAATTCGTTGCAGCGCTGGTTGCAGCGGGTCGGGTACGGCACCGCTCTAGGAAGCGGGTTACGCCGGCCGCGGATGGCTCTGGTTTTAGCGAGCGTCGGAGACGGCGCGTTGGGACTGCTCGGCGGTGACGACCGTGACAGGCAGGCCGGGCGCCTCCACGCGGTGGGGGAGGTCGCGGCGGAGCCAGTGCGACACGCGCGCCGGAAGCGTGGAGATGATGATCTCGTCGAATCCGCCTCCCTCGATTGCCTGTTCCACGGCGGCGAAGGGATCGCTGTCGCCGACGATACCTTCGACGTGCCCACCCGCCGCCTCTTCGAGTAGCGGGATGGCGAGCAAGATCATCCTGTGGCAATTGTCGCATCGCCCCGCCAGGCATGAGCGTACAATCTGCTCTTCCAGGGACCCGATGAGGGAGGTTCCGATG
>JACCSF010000053.1 GCA_013813135.1 Thermoleophilaceae bacterium
GGCGAAGCCCTCGCGGCGCCGGTCGACGGGCTCGGGCGGAGCGGGCGGGGCGGCGATCGGCGTGGGCGGGGCGGCGATCGGCGCGCCCGCGAGCTCGTCGCGCAGCCGCTCCCAGAAGGTCCCCTCCTCCCCCAGCACCGTCAGCTCGCCGGCGCGCGTCGGGCAGAGGGCGCGCAGGATCGTGCGCGGCTCGACCACCCCCTTCCAACGGTTGCGTTCCAGGCGCAGCGCGATGTCGTGGTTCTCGTCAGCCGCAGGAGCGAGGGCCTTCGGCGGCGACCCGAACGCCACACCGCGCGAGCGTGCGCCGCCCGCGGTGAGGAGCGTGAAGCGGGCGTGCTCCTTGTCCTCGCCCATGCCGGTCACGTTCTGAAAGCGCGCGGCGGGCACGAGCAGCGTGGGCTGCGGGTTGCCCATCCCGAACGGGCGCAGCGACTCCAGCTCCTCGGCGAGCCCGAGCCCGAGCAGGCCGCCCGGGACGATGGCATCGACCCGCTCGACCGGGATCAGATCCTCGGGCGCGAGGCTCGCCCCGGCGTGGGCGGCCAGCGCGCGCCGGAACGGCTCGACGGCATCCGCCGTCAGCTCCACCCCCGCTGCCATGCGGTGTCCGCCGAAGCGGGTCAGGTGCGTGGCACAGGCGGCCAGGCCGTCGTGGAGGTCGTATGGCGAGATGCTCCGGCCCGAGCCACGACCGGAGCCGTCTTCATCGAGGGCGATCACCACACAGGGCCGCCGCCAGCGCTCGACCAGGCGCGAGGCCACGATGCCCACCACGCCGGGGTGCCAGTTCTCTCCGGCCACCACGATCGCCGCCTGGCCGGCCTGCGGCGCGCAGGCGGCCTCGGCGGCGAACAGGATGCTCGTCTCCGCCTGCCGGCGGTCGCCGTTGAGCAGGTCGAGCTCGCGCGCCACCTCCGCCGCGCGTGCTGCGTCCTCGGTGAGCAGCAGCTCGAGCGCCGCGTCAGCGCGGCGCATCCGTCCGGCGGCGTTGATGCGCGGGCCGAGCCGAAAGCCGAGCGAATGCTCGGTCAGCTCCGCCGGCTCCACAGCCGCCACGGACATGAGCGCCCTCAGGCCGGGCTTCTGCGTACGGGCGATCGCCACCAGCCCCTCGCGGACGATGCGCCGGTTCTCGCCGCGCAGCGGGACGAGGTCGCAGACCGTGGCGAGCGCCGCGAGATCGAGGTGCTCGTCGACGGCGCGCGGGTCGCCGCCCGCGGCGCCGTGGAGGGCCTCGCAGAGCTTCAGCACCACGCCGGCCGCGCAGAGCTCCGGGCAGCCGTAGACGGGCTCTCCACCGGCCAGGGCCGGCAGGGCCGGATGCACCACCACGCAGTCGGGAAGCCGCTCGCCGGGCAGGTGATGGTCGCTGACGACCACGTCGAGCCCGGCGGCCCTGGCCGCGGCCACCTGCTCGACGGCGCTGATGCCGCAGTCGACGGTGACCAGCAGTCCCACCCCGCGCGCGGCGAGCCGCTCGACGGCGGCGGTCGAGAGGCCGTAGCCCTCGTCGAAGCGGCTCGGCAGCTCCCAGACGGGATCGGCGCCGAGGGAGCGAAGCGTCCGCACCATGATCGTGGTGGAGCAGACCCCGTCCACGTCGTAGTCGCCGAACACGGCGATCCGGGAGCCGCGCCGTAGGTGCGCGACGATCAGCTCGCAGGCCGCCGCGATGCCGGGCAGGGTCAGCGGGTCATGGCGCTCATCCGCCTGGAGGAAGCGAAGAGCTTCGTCCACCGTGGTGAAGCCGCGCCGCGCCAGGATGGCCCCGACCGGCCGCGAGATGCCCAGCCCCGAGGCGAGCAGCTCGGCGACCCCCACCTCATAGGGCCCGCACGACCATCTGGTCGGCTTGGAGAGCATCCGACCCATCCTGCGAGAGAGAGCGGACGGAACGGCAGAGCCGCCCCGCCGCTCGGTCAGTGTGAGCCGGCGCGGGTCTGGCCGTGATCGAGGCCGTGCTGACGGTCGACCCGCGCCCCGTACAAGTACGAGAGCGCGAGGCCGATCGCCGCGCCGGGGATGGCGAGCAGCGCCTGGGTGATCTCGGTGTCGCTCTGGCCCGGGATGGACCCGCCGTTCACGAGCAGGCCGAACAGCGCCGCTGAGATGCTGGCCGCGAGGAAGGCGCCCACGATGCCGCCCCAGAAGCGGTCCGGGACGAAGATCGTGAAGTGCCAGACCGCGATGCCCATCATGATCCAAACGAGGAGGCTCATCCGCTAGCGCCTCCCATGCTTCTTGCGCGGCCGCTGCCGCTTTGGCTTCGGCTTGGGGCTGCCGTTCCCGGCCGTGGACGTGGTCCGCGACTCGCGCCGAGCCGGCGGAGCCC
>JACCSF010000061.1 GCA_013813135.1 Thermoleophilaceae bacterium
CCCCGCCGATCTCGCCTACGGGCTAGCCGCCCGCGGGCACCGGCGCATGGCCGGGCTCGACGCGCGTGGAGGGCGCGGAGTTGAACCCGTCATGCGGTGACGCCAGGTACGGGAACGTGGACAGGAACGGCTTGTCGTTCTGGTCCACGCCGTCTCCCAGCGGCACCTTGTTGTCCTTCAGGAAACCGGCCACGACCTGGAGCTCGATGTCCACGACGTCGTCGCCGAGGCGGCGGCCGTTCGGGAAGCCGGCGGTGTCGCCGCCGATCACGCCGAAGCGGTCCTCCGTGTCAGCCGGAGGCACGCCGAGGTTGAGCTTGATCGTGTCAACGGCCGGCGGCCCGTCGATCCCGGCGTGCTGGTTGAGCATCGGAATGCCCTGGAGCAGCGCCAGCACGATGTCCGTGCGGTCGTTCTCCGGAGCCTTGATGTCGAACAGCGCGTTCAGGATCGCCGCGAGCTCGGGCTTCACGACGTACTTGCCGTAGAGCTCCGCGTCGCGGTCAGGCGTGGTGCGGTTGAACTGATCCTTCTTGCCGAGGGGGATGACCACCTCGTTGACCAGCGGGTTGCCGAGACGCGACACCTGGACCCAGCCGTCGTGGTATGACCGCTTGGCCTTCCTGTGGTGCTTGCGCTTGGCCGCCGATGCGCCGTTGACCTGGAGGCGCCTGCGCTCCGTGGTCGACCAGACGCCGACTACCGCGTTGCCGGCGTTGGCGCCGGACACGGACTTGTGGTCCTTGGTCACCAGCCGCTCCGGGATCTGCATGACGATCGAGTGGGTGTTCATGCCACTCAGGTCGTCCTTGCCCTGACCCTGGTTGCCGGTGAGCTGGCGGATGTTGATGCCGTCGAAGGTGGCGCCCAGGTCGACGAAGAACGGATCGTCGCGCTGGCCGGCGAACACCTTCGTACCGTCGCCGATCGTCTTGACGGCCCCGTCCTCGAACACCTTGTAGTTCGGGAACGTCTTGGGGCCGATGTTGGGCGGCGCGGACGGCAGCCCGCGGGCAATGGTCTTCGCGTGCACGGAGACCTTCTTGCCGTTGTAGCGGTACTTCTCGCGGACGATCGAGTACCGCTGGACGACGTTCAGCTTCGGATCGTCGTACCCGCTCGCGCCCGGCAGGGCGTAGAGGAACGACTCCTTGTTCTTGACCGTGGTCTTGAACTGGTACCGATAGCTGACGTCAGGACGACCGTCGCCGGTGTTGTCGACGTGGATGTAGTACCGCGCCCGGTCATCCCATCCGAAGAAGTTCGGGCCGTTGGCCGGAACTTCGCCGGGGATCCAGTCGGCGGCGACCGTCAGGGCGCCGGGAGCGTCCTTCGCCGTCCACGCGTACGTGTCGGTGTTGTCCGCCGTTGGATCGAGGGTGATTCCGGGTGCCTCGCGGTGGCTCGAGCCGAAGCCGAGCGTGGCCGCGATGGCTGCGGCTGTGAGCGCCGCAGGGGCGATCAGCAGCTTGCGCATTGCGAGTCCTCCTTTGAGAGGTGACGAGGCGAAATCTGTGCGAGCCCGCCTCCTGCTGACCCTCCCTTTCGCACGGGCAGGACAACCGGATCACTTGGATGGCGTAAAACTCCACAAGTGACTTCGTCGAACCGCTCTGCGGTCGCGTTCCGGCGGCGCGAGCATTCGATCTGCGCCGATCTGGCGCGTCTCAAGGAGGCGCGCGACTTCGCCGAGCGCGCGGCGATGGAGTTCGGCTTCCCCTCGGGCGTCTGCTACCAGGTGAAGCTGGCGCTGAGCGAGGCGGTCACCAACGCGATCC
This sequence comes from Thermoleophilaceae bacterium, assembly GCA_013813135.1. GTDB lineage: Bacteria > Actinomycetota > Thermoleophilia > Solirubrobacterales > Thermoleophilaceae > JACVRW01. The sequence goes on from JACCSF010000061.1 coordinate 1,779, forward strand.
AGCACGGGTCGGGATCACCCGACGACCCGGTCCGTATCTTGGTCACCGAGGAGCCCGGGACGCTGGTGTTCGAGGTGGTCGATACGGGCCGGTTCGTGCCGCGAGTCAGCCGCCGCGGCGACCTGCCGGAGAGCGGCCGCGGGCTGGAGTTCATGCGGCTGATGATGGATGGGGTGGAGCTCTACCCCGGAAACGACGGAACGCGCCTGCGTCTGGTCAAGCGCTTGCAATAGAGGAGCGCCGCGGCAGGCGGCGAAATCCCCTCTGCCCCGGCGACGGCCGGTGACGACCCCAAACCGCGAAGGATTCGCCGGAGGTCGTCAGCATCGGCGGCGAACCGGTCGCCGTCGGGGCACTTACTTCACCTCGAGCTCGCCGGTCATCCCCAGGTCGGCGTGGTCGCCCACCGTGCAGAGCAGCTCGTAGGTGCCCGGTGCCAGGCGCACGCGCGCCGATTCGGTGCGCCCGCCCGGGAAGCTCGGCGTCCCGCCGACCTCCTCGCCGTCACGCCGCAAGCGGATGTTGTGCGCGAGGTCGCCGTCGTTCTCGAGCCGGATCGTGAGCGCTCCGGCGCCCTGCAGAACCACCCGATCGGGGTCGTAGGAGTACTCGCGCGCCTTGACCGTGACGGTTCCGTCGCGCTCGACCGTGACGGTGCGGCCGGTGTCCTCGCGGTCGTTCCCGCCACACCCCGCCGCCAGCAGGAGGATGGCGAAGGGGGCAGCGAGGCGACACATTGGGAGCGGATACTATGCGCCGCCGTGGGCCGCCCGACCGCCATTCTGTGCGCCGCTGCGACGGCAGTGCTCGCCGCCGGGTGCGGCGGTGACATCGAGGTTCCCACGGACCAGAAGACCGCCCGCAAGGGGGCCGTGCTCTTCTACGAGCGCTGCTCCGGCTGCCACTCGCTCGAGGCGGCCAACGCCTACGGCTCCAAGCCGGAGGGGACCCTCCAGGGTGGCGAGCGCAGCAACGGGCCGAACTTCAACGTGCGCAAGGAGAGCCGCGACGACGTGCTGTTCGCGATTCGCAACGGCGGCTTCTCCGGAGGCATCATGCCGGCCAACGTCGTGGTGGGCAACGACGCCGAGGCCGTGGCCGACTTCCTCTCCAAGTACTCCGGCAAGGGCGACTAGCCCGGGGGGCGTCGAGGTCGCGGTGCTCGACCTCAGGGAGATCCGCGAGGACCCGGAGGCCGCGCGCGAGGCCCTGCGCGGGCGGGGCTTCGACGTGGCGCTCTTGGACGAAGCGCTCGAGCTCGACGGGCGCCGGCGCGCGCTGCTGCCCGAGCTGGAGGAGCTGAGGCGACGCAAGAACGAGGCCTCGAAGCGGATCGGCGAGCTGCAGCGCGCCGGGGAGGACGCCACAGAGGCGATCGCCGAGACGAGGGAAATCTCCGCGCGCGAGAAGGAGGTGCAGGAGGAGCTTCGCGGCGTCGAGCAGCGGCGCGCCGCCGGCCTCGCCGCGCTGCCGAACCTGCCCGACCCGACGGCGCCCCGGGAGGACGAGGTGCTGCGCGGGTGGGGCGAGGGGGGCAAGACCGGGCGCAGCCACTTGGAGCTGCTGGGGGAGCACCTCGGCCTGGCGGAGGGCGCGCGTGTGGCGGGCTCGCGCTTCGTATACCTCAAAGGACCGCTCGTGAGGCTCGAGTTCGCGCTCGTCCAGTGGATTCTCGAGCTGCTCGAGGGCAAAGGCTTCACCCCGGTCGTGCCGCCCGTGCTGGTGCGCGAGCACGCGCTGTTCGGCACCGGCTTCCTGCCCGACACCGAGCAGCAGATCTACGGGGTGCCGGACGACGACCTCTTCCTCACCGGCACGTCGGAGGTGCCGCTCGCCTCGCTGCACGCGGGCGAGATCCTGGGCCCGGGCGAGTTGCCGCGCCGCTATGCCGGGTTCTCCACCTGCTTCCGCCGCGAGGCCGGGGCCGCCGGCAAGGACACGCAGGGCATCTTCAGGGTGCACCAGTTCGACAAGGTCGAGATGTTCAGCTTCGTCGAGCCGGAGGAGTCGTCCGCCGAGCACGAGCGACTGCTGGCTATCGAGGAGGAGATCCTGCAGGCGCTCGAGATCCCCTACCAGGTGGTGAACATCGCGGCGCACGACCTGGGCAACTCTGCCGCCAAGAAGTACGACCTCGAGGCCTGGCTTCCCGGCCAGGGGCGCTATCGCGAGCTCACCTCCTGCTCGAACACAACGGCCTACCAGGCGCGCCGCCTGGAGGTGCGCCACCGGGCCGAGGAGGGCGCACCGGTGCGGCACGTGCACACGCTCAACGGCACGGCGGTCGCGATCGGGAGGACGATCATCGCGATCGCCGAGAACCACCAACAGGACGACGGCAGCGTGGCCGTGCCCGAGGTCCTCCACCCGTACGGCGCCCCGCCGGCGATCTGACGCCGATGGCGGCGCCCGAGCTGAGCGGGCCCCGCGTGCGGCTGGTCCCGTGCACGGGGGAGCACCACGCCCGGTTGCGCGAGCTGCACGCAGAGCCGGAGGTACGGCGCTGGTGGCAGGACCCGGATGACGATTGGCCGAACGCCCACGAGCCGAACACCGTCCACTACACGGTCTTGGTGGACGGCGAGATCGCCGGGTTCGCCCAGTGGCACGAGGAACCCGATCCGATGTTCCGCCACGGCGGCCTCGACCTCTTCCTCGACCCGGCCCTCCATGGCCGCGGGCTCGGCACCGAGACGGTGCGCGTGCTCTGCGCCCACCTGATCGACGACCACCGCTTCCACCGGCTGGTGATCGACCCGGAGGCCGAGAACGAGGCGGCGATCGCCTGCTACCGCAAGGCCGGCTTCCGGCCCGTCGGCGTGATGCGGCGCTACTCGCGCGACCGCTTCGGAGTCTGGAAGGACGGCCTGCTGCTCGACCTGCTCGCCGACGAATTCGTGCGAGGCTAGCTGTCGAATCCCATTCCGAGCCGGTCCAGCACCGGCAGCCACGGGCCGCGGCGGCAGGCGCGGCGGTC
>JACCSF010000062.1 GCA_013813135.1 Thermoleophilaceae bacterium
GAACGGAGCGTTAGCGTGTTGCATTCCGGGCCTCCGAGAAGGTCGTGAGCTTTGACACCCACAGCCTCTCGGCAGGCCCGGACCTACCTACCGCCCGTTCGGAACGTCCCTGGGCACGTCAGCTAGCGCGGTCCAAGCGCACCCAGCCCCGCCTAGAACCGCCCTTGGTTGCTGCTGTTCGGCCGGCCGGGGCCGAGCAAGCGGCCGGGGCCGAAGCCGGCTAGACGTACCCGAACCGCTCCAGCACCGGGATCTCGTGGATCTGGGGAGGCTGGAGGTGGTCCCAGAGGATGCCGGCGGGGCGGCGGTGGGCGCCGTCAACCTCGATCGCGGCGCGCGGGGTCGCCACCAGGCCCACGGGGATGTCGTGGGCGGTCATCAGCAGGTTCTCGCGCAGGATCTGAATCGGATGGACGGTCGTGGCGATCACCGTGCGGCGGTCGATCTTCCCGCTCTCGCACAGCAGTGCGTACTCGAGGTCGGAGAAGCCGCCTCCCTTGCCCACGCGGGCTCCCTTCAGGTTGACCGCCACCGAGCCGGTCAGGACGAGGTCGAGCTCCGGCACCTGGTCGAGGTCGATCACCCTGCCGTGGCGCAGGGCGCCCTTGATCGTGGCGGCCTCCCGCAGCTGGGAGGCGTCCAGCCGGCGCGGGTCGAGCAGCCGGAACGGGTGCTGGTCGCGCAGGCGCGGCACCGCCATCACGAGCACCTTGCCCTGCTCCAGTGCCAGGCGGCGCGCGTGCGTCTGGGGCGAGTCCGGGTTTGCCTTCAGCGTCTGCGCGTTCATCCACGACGGGTGGCGGGCGAGCCGTTCGGCGGCGCCCTTGGCGCCGGCGAAGTTGGGGATGCGGCCCTCCGCCCCGGGGAAGCGCGATACCCCGTCGCGGTTCATCGCGCGCCAGACGTCGGCGCGCACCTCGTCCTTGGAGCGCATCGAGCTGAGATCGTAACGTCGCGTCCCCGGCCTCTCTGACACACTCGAACGTCGATGGCCGAGCCAACCCGAACACCTCTCTCGCTGCGCGAGCGCCGGCGCGAGCCGCGCAACGGCGAGCTGGTGCCTGCCGAGACGCTCAAGGCCCATCTGCCCGGCGTTGAGCCGGACCGGCGCCTGAACGACTGGGGCCGCTCCGAGCGCATCGAGGGAGTCTTCGACGCGACGCTCGTCGAGTTCTTCTACCGCCACTGGTTCCGCGCCGAGGTGGAGGGGATCGAGAACGTGCCGGCCACCGGCGGCGCCCTGCTCGTCTCCAACCACTCGGGCGCGCTGCCGCCCGACGCGGCGATGATCGGCAAATCGATCCGCGAGGAGCACTCCCATCCGCGCCCGCTCAACATCACCATCGAGCACTTCTTCAAGGGCTACCCCGGCTTCTCGATGCTCGTCTCGAAGATCGGCTGCGTGCCCGCGCACCCGGCCAACGTCCACCGGCTGCTGTTCGACGAGGAGCAGCTCGTGCTGGTGTTCCCGGAGGGCCGCAGGGGCACCGAGAAGCTCTACAAGGACCGCTACCGGCTGCGCCGCTTCGGCCGCGGCGGGTTCGTGGAGGCGGCTATGCGGGCGCGCGCCCCGATCGTGCCGGTGTGCGTGGTCGGGGCAGAGGAGGCCGCGCCGGTGTTCGCCCAGATGGCCCTCTTCAAGCGCCTCACCGGGCTGCTCTACTTCCCGATCACCCCGACCTTCCCGCACTTCGGACTGCTCGGGATGCTCGGCTACCTGCCCGCCAAGTTCCGGATCCGCTTCCTCGAGCCGATCCGCTTCGACGAAGAGGGCATGCACGAGGACAAGGCGCTCGTGCAAACGGTCGCGCACGACATTCGTGCCAGCATCCAGGAGAACCTCTGGGACATGCTCTCCCGGCGCAGGTCTGTGTGGTTCGGATGACGATGGCTGGGCGCAAGCATCCGGCTCGGCCGGATGCGCGCGATGCTGGGCGCAAGCATCCGGCTCGGCCGGATGCGCGCGATTGGAACTCGCGCCGCATCCTCGTCACGGGTCTGTCGACCTACTGGGGCGGCCGCCTCGCCCAGGCGCTCGAGGCGTTCCCCGAGGTGGAGGCGGTCATCGGCGTCGACAACGAGGAGCCGAAGATCGAGCTGGAGCGCACCGAGTACGTGAAGGTGGGCGCCCAGCACGCGCTGCTGCGCAGGGTGGTCGAGGCGGCCGAGATCGACACCGTGGTGGACACGCGGCTCGTCGTGGACTCCACGACCACCACGTCGGCGAAGGCCCACGAGAACAACATCATCGGCACGATGAACATCCTGGCGGCCTGCTCGGGAGCCGACTCGCCGGTGCGCAAGGTGGTGTTCAAGTCGTCGGCCCACTACTACGGCTGCGAGCAGGACGACCCCGCCTTCTTCGACGAGACGATGGGCCGCCCGCACCCGCCGCGGACGCCGATCGAGCGCGACATCGTCGAGGCCGAGGCCTCCCTGAACGAGTTCGCCGAGAAAAACCCGGGCGTGGCGGTGTCGATCCTGCGCTTCGCGAACGTGCTCGGCCCCGACGTGCGCACCTCGCACGTCGGTCTCTTCTCGCTGCCCGCGGTGCCGATGATCCTCGGCTTCGACCCGCGCTACCAGTTCGTCCACGAGGACGACGTTGTCCATGCCCTCGAGCACGCCGTGAAGCAGTCGGTGCCGGGCGTCTACAACGTGGCGGGCGACGGGGTGCTCGCGCTGAGTGAGGTGGCCGGCCTGCTCGGCAAGCCGTACGCCCCGGTCCTGCCGTTCTGGGGCACCGGCCTGGCCGCCTCCGCGCTGCGCCGGATCGGAGTGACCATTCCTCCGGAGACGCTGCAGCAGCTGCGCTTCGGCCGCGGGCTCGACAACCGCCGCCTCAAGGCGACCGGCTTCCGCTACGGATACACGTGCCGCGAGGCGGTGCTCAAGCTCGGCGAGCACCTGCGACTGGACCCTCTGGTGCGCGGCGGGCGCGAGCCCTACCGCTACGAGCGCGAGGTCGAGGACTTCCTGCGCTGGAGCCCGCACGTCAAGAACGCGCGCGACAAGTCGCTCGGCTCGCTCAGCCGTGACGAGCTGGCCGACCTCCAGCGCCTGCTGGCCGGCTACGCCGGTGAGGTCGACCCCACCGAACCCGACCAGGAGGAGCGCGTAAGGGCGGCCGAGCGAGCGGCCGAGAAGGCGGTCCAGCGGGCGAAGAAGGCCGAACAGCGAGCCGCCGAGGCGGCTCTGAAGGCCACCGAGCGCGCCGAGAAGGCCGAGCGACGGGCCGGCGAGGCCGCCGAGGAGGCGGTTCAGCGCATGAGCGCGGAGGCCGCCCAGCGCGCGACCGACGACGAGGAGCGGCGGGCGCGCGAGCGGGCCGAAGACACCGAGCTGCGCGCTCGCAAGGCGCCGCCTGCGGCATCGCCGGTCGACCACTACGACGACCTTGCCGCCGAGGAGGTGATCGCGCTGCTGGCCTCGCTGGAGCGCGATGACCTCCAGACGCTGCGCGACTACGAGCGCCGTCACGCCAACCGCGCGCGGGTGCTGTCGGCCATCGAGTCCGTGCTGGCCAGGCGCGAAACGCCGGTTTAGCAGGAGCTTCGCACGTGCGGATTCGCGCAATCGCGCTCTCAGGGATAGGCGTGCGCCGGGCGCGTCCCTAGACTCAGTGGAGGCGGTAGGCGCCGCTCACGCTCGCATGAGGCAGAAGTCGTTCATCTTCGTCGCCGTTCTCCTGCTGGTCCTGGTTGGAGGCGCGGTGGCCGCTTACGCGTACGACTCGTCGCGCGACGACGTGATCGCCGAGGGCGTGACGGTGGCCGGGGTCGACGTGGGCGGAATGCGCATCGGCGAGGCGCGCCGGGTGATTGGGCGGGAGCTGCGCCGGCCTCTTGAGCGGCCGATCTCCGTAGTGCACGCCCAGAAGCGCTTCAGGCTGTCCGCGCAGGACGCCGGGGTGCACGCCGACGTTGCCGGGATGGTCGACGAGGCGCTTACCAAGAGCCGCGAAGGCAGCATCATCAGCCGCGTGGCGCGCGACCTCACCGGCGGCCGGGAGAACGCCCAGGTGCCCGCGCGAGTCACCTACGACCAGCAGGCGATCGACGCCCTGGTCAAGCGCGTCGGCAGCAGCCTCAACCGCAAGGCGCGCGACGCCGAGGTGGACTTTCCGTCGCTCGCGAAGGTCAAGGAGCGCAACGGCGTGGCGGTCAGGGCCGACCTGCTGCGCCAACGGCTGGCTCAGGCGCTCACCGTGCCGGGCGTGGGGCGCCGGGTCAGGGCGCCCGCGCGGATCACCCGGCCGAAGGTCACCCAGACGCAGCTGGCCGACAAGTATCCGGTCGTGCTCGTGGCCGACCGCACCAACTTCAAGCTGCGCCTCTACAAGCAGCTGACCCTGGTCAAGGAGTACATCGTCGCGGTCGGCGCCGTCGGCTTCGCCACCCCGGCCGGGCTCTACCACATCCAGAACAAGGCGGTGAACCCGACCTGGACCGTTCCGAACAGCGATTGGGCCGGCGATCTGGCCGGCAAGGTCGTCCCGCCGGGACCGGACAACCCGCTCAAGGCGCGCTGGCTCGGCATCTTCGACGGCGCCGGCATCCACGGCACCGAGGAGACCTACACGCTGGGCACCGCCGCGTCGCATGGCTGCCTCCGCATGGCGATCCCGGACGTGATCGAGCTCTACGACCAGGTGCAGGTGGGGACGCCGATCTACATCGCATGAGCCGCAGGCGCGCGGCTCGGCCGCGTGCGGGCGGACTGCGCACGGCTCAGAGGCCGATCTCCGAGATCGGCACCTCTTCCCAGCCCTGCTCCTCCAGGAGGTTCGTGCGTCCAGTGTGTCGAATGCAGAGCGTGCCGATGAAGACGCCCCTCTCCCGCTTGCGCAAGACCGAATACCACATCGTCGAGGCGTCGTCCGGGCCCTGGATGGGATGCCAGGGCCGCAGCGGCCGCTCGTGCTCGTCCACCTGTCCGGCTTCGGCCAGCTGAGCCCGAGTGGCCACCCGTCCGTCCTCCGTGTTGACGAAGAAGACACCCACTCCGCAAGAGGCTAGTTGGGCGGCGGCGCTCGCCGGCTTCGACGACTGGCAGCGCGCCCGCGGCATGGGGGAGAAGACCCGGCGCGCCTACGGCGTCGACCTCGCCCAGCTGGGCGAGTGGGCCGCGGGCCGCGCGCTGCACCCCAAGGAGCTCTCTCACCGCGACCTGCGCCGCTTCGCCGCCGTCCTGGGTGAGAACGGGGCGGCGAAGTCCACGGTCGCCCGCAAGCTGGCCGCGATCCGCACCTTCTATCGCCACCTGATCGAGCGGGGCGAGCTGGCGGGCAATCCCGCCGACCTCGTGCCGAGTCCCAAGAAGGACGCCTACCTGCCGCGGGTGCTCAAATCCGGGGAGGTGGCCGAGCTGCTCGAGCGCATCCCAGCCTCGTCCCCGCTCGACCTGCGCGATCGCGCCATGTTCGAGCTGGCCTACGCGGCCGGCCTGCGCGCCGAGGAGCTGACCCTGCTCGACATGACCAGCGCCGATGCCGACGGCGAGCAGGTGCGTGTGGAGGGGAAGGGCGGCCGCACCCGCGTCGTGCCCGTCGGCGAGCACGCCTGGCGCGCGCTGGACCGCTATCTGAGCCGGGGCAGGCCGGGACTGGACGCCGGCGAGAGCCAGGCGCTGTTCCTTTCGAAGAGCGGCCGGCGCCTGTCCACGTCCGACGTGCGCCGGCGGCTCAAGCTGCAGGCCCGGCGCATCGGCATCTCGCCCCATACGCTGCGCCACTCCTTCGCCACCCACCTGCTCGAGGGCGGCGCCGATCTGCGTACGATCCAGGAGCTGCTGGGCCACGCGTCCATCAGCACGACGCAAACGTACACTCGGGTAGAGTCGAGGCGCCTCAGGATGGCGTATGCGCGCTCTCACCCACGCGCGTGACCTAAGGGCCGGAATGGAGACCAATCTCAAGGCGATAGAGCTCAAGGACCTCTGGCGCCGCTACAAGGACGACAGGGACGAAAAGGCGCGTGAGCGCCTAGTTCTCGCGTACGCGCCCCTCGTCAAGTACGTAGCCGGCCGGATGTCGAGCGGCCTGCCCTCGCACGTCGAGGAATCCGACCTGATCTCCTACGGCCTGCTCGGGCTGATCTCGGCGATCGAGCGCTTCGAGCCCGAGCGCGAGATCAAGTTCGAGACGTTTGCGATCACCCGTATCAAGGGCTCGATCATCGACGAGCTGCGCTCGCTCGACTGGGTGCCGCGCTCCGTGCGCACGAAGGCACGCGAGATCGAGCGCATGAACGCGAAGCTGGAGCACCAACTGCACCGGGCGCCCACCGACGAGGAGATGGCCAACGGGCTCGAGGTCACGGTGGACGAGTTCCAGGAGTCGCTCGTGCGCATCTCGAACTCGTCCGTGGTCGCGCTCGACGAGCTCTGGACGGTGTCCGACTCCTCCGGCGACCAGGTGTCCCTGCTGGACACGATCCAGGATCCGCAGGCGGCCGATCCGGCGACGGAGATGGATACCACCGAGATGAAGGACCGCTTGGCGGACGCGATCGCGCGCCTGCCCGAGCGGGAGAAGCTCGTGGTCGCCCTCTACTACTACGAGAACCTGACCCTGCGGGAGATCGGCGAGGTGCTCGGAGTCACCGAATCGCGCGTCTCGCAGCTGCACACGAAGGCCGTGCTGCGGCTGAAGTCGCGCCTGCAGGGGGATCCGCTGGCCGACGCGGAGTAGGGGGAGCTACCCGCTGCTGCGTCGCTCGCACCGCTATCGGGACGAGGTCGCAGTCCGGGCGCGTCAGCAGGCCGGCGTGGCCGAGCTCGGGCAGCGGGCGCTCGCCGGCGTGGAACTGGACGAGCTGATCGCCGAGGCGGTGGCCCTGGCCGCCCGCGAGCTGGGGGCCGAGTACGCCTCGGTGCTCGAGCTGACCGGCGACGGCCGCGGCCTGCTCGTGCGCGGCGGCTACGGTTTCCCCGAGGGCGTCATCGCCGGCGTGCTCGGGGCGGGCACGGACGAGCTTCCCGGGTACGCCCTCCAATCGGACGGGCCGTTGATCATCGTCGACTTCGCGGCCGAGACGCGCTTCGGGCCCTCGCCCCTTCAGCGCGACCTGGGATCGGTGAGTGGGATCGCCGCTCCGATCGGTGCGCGCGGCCGCCAGTTCGGGGTGATCGATGCGCACGGCCCTACGCCGCGGCAGTTCAGCCGCGACGACGCCCACTTCCTCCAGGCGCTCGCCAACGTGATCGGCGCCGCAGCCGAGCGGGCCCGCCACGAGGAGGAGGTGCGCGACTCCGAGGCGCGCTTCCGCGAGCTCGCCGACACAACCCCGGCGCTCATGTGGATGACCGACGCCGAGGGCGACGTGACCTTCGTCAACAAGGGCTGGCTGCGGTTCACCGGTCGCGAGCTGCAGGAGGACCTGGGCGACACGTTCGGCCTGAGCGCCCACCCCGCCGACCGCGACGACCTGCTCACGCGCTGGCGGGACTCTTTCGCGCGGCGCAACGAGTTCCGTTTCGAGTACCGGCTGATGGCCCGCGCCGGCAGCTACCGCTGGGTGCTGGAGGTCGGGATCCCGCGCTTTGCCGGCGGAGAGTTCGTTGGGTACGTCGGCACTGCCACCGACATCCACGAGCGCAAGCAGATGGAGGACGCGCTGCGCATGTCAGAGGCGAGCTTCCGCGACCTCGCCGACAGCGCGCCGGTGATGATCTGGACGACGGACGAGCGCGGCCTGGTGACCTTCGTGAACGCGGGCTGGCTGGCGTACACGGGCACCACCCTGGAGGAGGAGCTGGGGGAGAGCTGGGCCTTCGGAGTGCATCGCGAGGACGCCCCGATGGTGGTCTCCGCCTGGCACGAGGTGCTCGCGCGCCGGCAGCTGTGGGAGCGCGAGTACCGGCTGCGGGCCCAGGGCGGCGAGTACCGCTGGATCGCCGAGCGCGGGGTTCCGCGCTTCGAGGACGGGGTCTTTGTCGGCTACGTGGGCACCGCGATCGACATCCACGAGCGCAAGACGATGGAGGGGCAGCTGCGCGAGGTCTACGAGCGCGAGCACACGATCGCCGAGACCCTCCAGCGCAGCCTGCTGCCGGAGCGCCTGCCGCGCATCGAGGGGCTGGAGATCGCCGCCCGTTACCTGCCGGCCGGGGAGGGGGCGGCGATCGGAGGCGACTGGTACGACGCGCTCGAGCGCCCCGACGGGAGGGTGGCGCTCGTGGTGGGCGACGTCGTCGGCCACGGGCTGCGGGCGGCAGCGACCATGGGCCAGCTGCGCAACGCATTCCGCGCGTACGGGCTGGCGGAGAGCTCGCCCGCGGAGGTGATGGCCAGGGTCAACCGGTTGGTGATGAGCGGCGAGGAGGACGCCATGGCCACGGTGCTCTACCTCGTGCTCGACCGCGAGACGGGCGAGGTTCGGTTCGCCAGCGCCGGGCATCCGCCGCCGTTGGTGCTGGCCGCGGAGGGGGCGCACTTCCTCGAGGGGGGCCGTGCCGTCCCGATCGGGGCCGTCGATCCCGGCGTGTTTCGCGAGGCGACGGCCGTGCTGCCCAAGGACGCCTCGCTGCTGCTCTACACCGACGGCCTGGTCGAGCGGCGCGACGAGCCGCTCGAACGGCGCCTCGACGCGCTCGCCGAGGTGGCCGACCGCGCCGAGGGAGGGCTCGAGGGGCTGTGCGACGCGGTACTGGCCGGCGTGATCGGCGAGCGCATGCCGAGCGACGACGTGGCGCTGCTGGCGGTGCGCCCGCGCCCGGTGGCCACCGAATCGATCCGCTTCACGCTCCCCGCGGAGCCGGAGTCGCTGCCCGGCCTGCGGCGCCGGCTGGCGCGCTTCCTGCAGGCCGCGGGCGCCGACGAGATCGAGACCTATGAGATCACGCTGACCGTCTGCGAGGCGGCGGGCAACGCGATCGAGCATGCTTACGGGCCTGGCGACGCTACCTTCGACGTGGAGGCCAGCGTCGACGCCGACGACCTCGTCGCGACGGTGAGCGACAGGGGCAACTGGCGTGAACGGCGCGGCACGCACCGAGGCCGCGGGCTGAACATCATCGAGGGCCTGATGGACCAGGTCGAGGTTTCGAGCGAGCAGGGAGGCACGGTGGTACGCATGAGGAGGCGGCTGGGGAGGACGCGAGCCGCGTGACCACGCTCGCGGAGATCGACGTCGAGCGCCGGGGCGGCACGGTCTTGGCGCGCCTGACCGGCGAGGTGGACATGACCAACGCCGCTCACGTGCGCGACGAGCTGCTCGCCGCCGTGCCCAACGACGTGCTTGCGCTCGTGGTCGACCTGGAGGGCTGCCTCTACCTCGACTCGGCGGCGATCGAGGTGGTCTTCGACATCTCCCGGCGCCTGCAGCGGCGCCGCCAGGAGCTGCGCCTGGTGGTACCCGACTCCTCGCCGCTCGGCCGCGTGCTGGCCTTGACCGACGTGAACAGCGTGGCACCGGTTCACACCACCCTGGGGGCGGCGCTGGCGCAGTAGTCTGCAGAGCCGGGCTTTCGAGGGAAGGAGATCAATGGCGCACGAATCGCCGAAGCGGATCCGCAACGTTGCCTTGGTGGGCCACCGAGGCAGCGGGAAGACCTCCGTGAACGAGGCTCTCCTGTTCACGGCCGGCGCGATCAACCGGCTCGGCTCGGTGGCCGACGGCACAACGGTCTCCGACTCGGCTTCCGACGAGAAGGCGCGCGAGATGTCGATCTCCGCGAGCCTCTCGTCGTTTCGCTGGGATGACCGCAAGGTCAACCTGATCGACACGCCCGGCGAGCCCAGCTTCGTAGCCGACGCGCTCTGCGCTCTGCGCGTGTGCGAGGGCGCCGTGTTCGTCGTCAACGGGGTGATGGGCGGGGAGGTCACCACGAGCCGGCTCTGGGAGCGCGCCTCCGACCTCGGACTGGCCCGGATCCTGTTCGTGAACATGCTCGACCGCGAGCGCGCCGACTTCTTCCGCGCGCTCGACTCGCTCAAGCAGGCCTTCGGCCAGCACGTGGTCGCCACGGAGATCCCGATCGGCTCGGAGCACGAGCTCGAGGGCGTGATCGACCTGATCGACATGAAGGCCTACCGCTACGACGGCGACGGCCGCGACAACTGCTCGCAGATACCGATCCCCGACGAGCTCGCCGACCGGGCGCAGGAGATGCGCGAGAAGCTGATGGACGAGGTGGCGGAGGTCTCCGACGAGCTGATGGAGCGCTACCTCGAGGGCGAGGAGATCTCGCACGAGGAGACCGTCGCGGCGCTCAAGACCGGCGTGACCGAGGGCCATCTGTTCCCCGTCACCTGCGGCGCCGCCACCCGCAACCTGGGCATCAACCGGCTCCTGGACGCCTTCGTCGAGGACCTTCCCTCACCGGCGAAGCGCGGCGCGATCGACCTGGATGGCGTGTCGCTGGAGCCGGACGAGTCGAAGGAGACGGTGGCGTTCGTCTTCAAGACGCTCGCGGACCCCTACGCGGGCCGGCTCAACCTCTTCCGCGTCTACCAGGGCGTGCTCAAGCACGACTCGCAGGTGCACAACTGCCGCGCCCACGTCAAGGAGCGCATCGGTCAGCTGCTCACCCCGCAGGGCAAGGACACGGAGCACGCCGACGAGTTCGGACCGGGCGACATCGGCTCGGTGGCCAAGCTCAAGGAGACGCGGGCCGGCGACGTGCTGGCGGGGAAGGACGGTGAGATCCCGCTGTCGCTCCCCGCCATGCCGCGCCCTGTGATGGCCTTCGCGATCGAGGCGAAGGCGAAGGGCGACGAGGAGAAGATGGGCCAGGCCCTGCGCCGCCTGCAGGAGGAGGACCCCACGATCGACTTCCACCGCGACGAGCAGACCGGGGAGCAGATCCTGGCTGGGATCACGCAGATCCACGTGGAGGTGATCGTCGACCGCATGAAGGAGCGCTTCGGCGCCGAGGTGGAGCTCCACCAGCCGCACGTCCCGTACCGCGAGGCGATCAAGGGCAGCGCCAAGTCGCGCGCGCGCTACAAGAAGCAGACCGGCGGGCGCGGGCAGTTCGCCGACTGCCACATCGAGATCGAGCCGCTCCCGCACGGCGAGGGCTTCGAGTTCGTGAACGCGATCAAGGGCGGCGTGATCCCCGGTGGCTTCATCCCGGCCGTGGAGAAGGGCGTGCGCGACGCGATGCGGGCGGGCGTCGTCGCCGGCTTTCCGGTGCAGAACGTCCGCGTGCGGCTGTTCGACGGGCAGCACCACTCGGTCGACTCATCGGAGATGGCGTTCAAGATCGCCGGCTCGATGGCGTTCAAGGACGCCATGGAGAACGCCCAGGCCGTCCTGATGGAGCCGATCATGATGGTGACCGTGACGGTCCCGGAAGAGACAGTCGGCGACGTGATCGGCGACCTCAACTCGCGCCGCGGCCGGCCGCTCGGCATGGACCCGAAGGGCACCGTGACCGAAGTCAAGGCCGAGGTGCCGATGGCGGAGATGCTCAGCTACGCGCCTGACCTGCGCGCCATCACCGGCGGCCAGGGCGAGTACTCGATGGAGCTGGCCCGCTACGAGGAGATCCCGGCCCACATCGCGCAATCCGTCGTGCAGGAGGCCGCCCGCGAGCAGGAGGCGGTCAAGGCTTGAGGCCCGAAGCACCCGGCCAGGCAGGGTGCGCAGGGGGTGGCGTCGAAGCCGCCCTATCATCGGGGCGGTGAAGAAGGAGCTCAGGCCGGTCCACGACATCGTGACGTGCGATGTCTGCGGCCGCACGATCCTGAAGGGGGAGCGCGCCGAGTCCTACCTCGCCCCGGGCGGGCACCGCCATCAGGTCTGCGACCTGTGTTCGCTGCGAGCTCAGCACGAGGGCTGGATTCGGGAGTCGGCCGCGGGCGACATGCCTACGGGCCTTCCGCGCTCGGAGCCGCGCCGCGGCGTGCTGAGCCGGCTGCGCCGGCGGCGCGGCCCGGAGCCGGCTCCCGCGGATGCCGAGATGGGCGAGCACGAGGCCACCTACGGCGCGGACACCGGGGC
>JACCSF010000063.1 GCA_013813135.1 Thermoleophilaceae bacterium
CGCTCGAGCTCCGCCCGCAGCAGCTCACGCAGCCGCGCCGACCACTCACGCGGCGCGTCGGCGCCGCCGGCGTCGGCGAGGGCCCGCGCCAGCTCGCCGGTCCGCTCCACGCGACTCAGCTTTTCACGGGTGGCCGATCCCGGGTACGGTCCGCTCATGCTCGACCGCAAGCTGCTCGGGATCTATCTGAACGACCATCTCGCCGGCTCCACGGTCGGAGTGGAACTCGTCAAGCGCGCCGCCAAAGAGAACCAGGGCACCGACTACGCGGAGCCGCTGGCACGCGTGGCCGCCGAGATCGAAGAGGACCGCGAGGCGCTCCAGCGCCTGATGGAGGCGCTCGAGGTAAAGCGCGACCACCCCAAGGTCATGGCCGCCTGGGTCGCCGAGAAGCTCGGCCGCCTGAAGCCGAACGGCCAGATCCTCGGCTACTCGCCGTTGAGCCGCCTGGTGGAGCTGGAGACCCTCGCCCTGGGCATCACCGGGAAGTTCTCGCTGTGGGAAGCCCTGACCGAGGTGGCCGGCGAGGACGCACGCATCGACCTGGACGAGCTGAAGCACCTGTCCGAGCGTGCGGACCGCCAGCGCAAGGAGGTCTGGCAGCTGCGCCAGCGCGCCGCGCGCGAGGCCTTCGCCGCACAGGCGCCCGTGCCCTGAGCCGCCCCGGATAAGGTCCCGGCGGTGAGCTGGGAGCCCGAGCTCGAGGAGCTTCGCCGCCGCGAGGAGCTGGCCCGGCGGATGGGAGGCGAGGAGCGCGTCGAGCGTCAGCACGCGTCCGGCCGCATGACGGTGCGCGAGCGCATCGAGCGGCTGTTCGACGCGGGCAGCTTCCACGAGACCGGCGCGCTCGCCGGGCGCGCGACCTACGACGACGACGGCGAGCTGGTGGACTTTTTGCCAGCCAACACGGTCGTGGGGCGCGGCCGCATCGACAGCCGGCGGGCCGTAGTGCAGGGCGACGACTTCACCGTCCGCGGCGGCGCGGCCGACGCCGCCATCTGGGAGAAGGCCGTCTACGCCGAGCGGCTCGCGCACGACCTGCGCCTCCCGCTGGTGCGCCTAGTGGACGGCACCGGCGGCGGCGGGTCGGTCAAGTCGCTCGAGCAGATGGGCTTCTCGTACGTGCCTCCGCTGCCCGGCTTCGACCTGGTGGTGGCCAACCTGTCGCGGGTGCCGGTGGTGGCCGCCGCGCTCGGCCCGGTGGCGGGCCTCGGCGCCGCTCGCGTCGTGTGCTCGCACTTCTCGGTGATCGTGCGCGGCACCGCGCAGCTGTTCGTTGCCGGCCCGCCGGTCGTGGCCATGGCCGGCATGGGAGAGACGCCCGACAAGGAGCAACTGGGCGGCGCGCGCATGCAGGCACGCGCCGGCGCCGTGGACAACGTGGCCGCCGACGAGGACGACGCGCTCGACCAGCTCAGGCGCTTCCTCTCCTACCTGCCCGGCAGCGTCTGGGAGGCGCCGCCAGCGATCGACGCCGTCGATCCCGCCGACCGGCGCGAGCAGGAGCTGCTCTCGGTCGTCCCGCGCGACCCGCGCCAGCCCTACAAGATGCGGCGCGTGCTGGAGGCGGTGCTCGACCGCGGTTCGGTCTTCGAGCTGGGCGCCGCCTTCGGGCGTCCCACGATCACCTGCCTCGCGCGGCTCGGCGGCCGGCCGGTCGGCGTGCTGGCCTCGGACCCTGCGCACTACGGCGGCGGGGTCACGGCGGACGCGGCCGAGAAAACCGCCCGCTTCGTCGACTTGTGCGACCAGTTCCGGCTCCCGGTCGCGAACTTCGTCGACGTGCCCGGCTTCGTGATCGGCACGGGCGCCGAGCGCGCCGGGACGATCCGCCGCGGCGCCCGCGGCCTCTACTCCGTGGTCCAGGCGAGCGTGCCGTGGGTGTCGATCCTCGTGCGCAAGGTCTACGGCGTGGCCGGCGCCGGGCACGGAGACGGCTCGCGCCTCAACCTGCGCTACGCGTGGCCCTCGGGCAGCTGGGGCTCGCTGCCGATGGCGGGCGGGCTGGAGGCCGCCTACCGGCGCGAGCTCGAGGCGGCGGCGGACCCAGAGGCCCTGCGCGCCGAAATCGCGGCGCGCCTCGAGGCCGTCACCTCGCCCTTCCGCACCGCCGAGCGCTTCTCCGTCGAGGAGATCATCGACCCGCGCGACACGCGCCCGCTCCTGTGCGACTGGGCCGAGCGCGCGCACGAGATCGTGCGCCACGAGCTGGGAGTTGGACCCAAGGCGCGCGGGCTTCGGCCCTGAAGCTATGCAATATCGGGGCACGCCCCGAACGGCTGGAATCATCGGCCGGTGGCAAGCCGGCGGGCTCACAGAGGCTGGACAGAAGCGCATGTCCGGCGCGCCTTCTGGCGCGCGGGTTTCGGCGCGACGCCGCATGAGGCACGCCACTGGGCGCGCCGCGGCAAGGGTGCCACGATCCGCTGGCTGCTGAACGGCGGCCCCTCCCCCGCCCCGCGCATGCGAGCGCCGCGCCTCGACGGCCGCCGGCTCGATCCCGAGAACGAGTGGGGCCACGACGTGCTCTGGTGGCTCGACCGCATGGTCCGCTCGCGGCACCCGCTCCAAGAGAAGCTGACCCTCTTCTGGCACGACCACTTCGCCACCACCGACCAGGACACGCCGCTGATGCTGGCGCAGAACCGCACGCTGCGCCGCCACGCCCTGGACCGCTTCCCGGACCTGCTCGAGTCGGTCACGCGCGACCCCGCCATGCTGCTCTTCCTCTCGCTCGCGGATTCCGACAAAGAGTCTCCGAACGAGAACTACGCGCGCGAGCTGATGGAGCTGTTCACGCTCGGACGCGGCTACAGCGAGCGCGATATCCGGCAGGCGGCGCGGGCGCTGACGGGCTTCCGCGCCGACTGGCGCGACGACGGCAGCGTGCGCACGTCCTACGACCGTGAGTGGCACGACGCGGGCGCCAAGCGCGTGCTCGGGAAGGTCGGCCGCTTCGACTGGAAGGACGTGCTCGAGCTGTGCGTAGGCCATCCGGCCCACGCCCCATTCATGGTCGGCAAGCTGTGGGACTTCTTCGTCGGCTCGCCGCTGCCGAGCTCTGCCCGCGCCCACCTGGTGCGCGTCTACCGCCGCTCCGGCCTGCGGGTGCGGCCGGTGGTCGGCGCGATCCTGGCCCACCCGGGGCTCTACGGGAACCTGGACGCGCCGAACATGGTCAAGTCGCCCGTGGTGTTCGTGGCCGGAGCGCTGCGCACCGCCGGCCAGGGCATCGACCGAGACGCATGGACCTGGATGCTGCAGGCGATGGGCCAGTACCCGTTCCGGCCGCCCTCCGTCGCCGGCTGGGAGTGGGGGGCGAGCTGGCTGTCGTCGAACTCGATGCGGGTCCGCTTCGACTTCGCCAACTACATGCTCGACACGGCGCGCGCGGGCGTGAAGGACGGTTCGACGCCCACCTCGCTGTCGCCGCGCACGGCCGTCGCCCGCGCCCGCCGCGCGGTGGGCGACCCGTGGACGTCGGCGCGCACGGACGCCGAGCTGATGCGGGTGGCCCGGCGCGTCCTCGCCGACGAGAGCGACGAGAGCGCCGACATGTGCCAGCGCGCGCTGCGCCACCTGCTCATCTCCGGACCCGACGCCCAGGTGCACTGATGAACGCCCATCGCGCCTGCGACGACTTCCACCGCAGCTCCGAGCGCCTGCGCCGCGACTATCTCGGCGGCCCGCCGCTCACGCGCCGGCAGGTGCTCGGGCTCGGTGTCGGCGGCGGCGTGGCCCTCTACCTCTCCCAGGCCATGCCCGTCCAGCGGGTGCTCGAGGCTGCGGCGGCGGACGCCGCGGCGGCGCCGAACGGCCCCGTGCTCGTGTCGGTCTTCCTGCCCGGCGGGGTGGACCTGCTCGACACGCTCGTGCCGCTGCACGACTACGGCCGCTACGCCGACCTGCGCCCCGGGCTGAAGGTCGAGGGCGTGCCGCTTGCGGGTACGAGCATCGGCCTGCACCCGTCACTGGCGCGGGGCGTGGGCGGCGGGGTCAAGGGCCTGTACGAGCGCGGCAAGATCGGCTTCCTCCCCGGGATCGACTACTCGAACCCGGACCTCTCCCACTTCCACTCGCGCCACTTCTGGGAGACCGGGCTGATCACGGACAGCTCCGCGCCCGGCTGGCTGGGACGCTGGCTGGACCGCGCCGGCAGCCGCGACAACCCGCTCCAGGGCGTCTCGATGGGCTACGGGCTGTCGCCGGTGATGCGCTCGGGCCGCGCGCCGGTGGCCGCGGTCGCCTCGCCCGGCGACGCCGGATTCTGGATCCGTGGCGTATGGGGCGACGCCTACGACGAGGCCATGGCCGCCTACGCGCGGCTCGGCAGGGTCCGCGGCGGCGGCCACGCGCTGAGCGCCTCGCGCGAAGCGGCGCGCCTGGCCAAGCTGGTGGCGGACCGGCTCACGCCCTACGGCGTGGACCCGCTGGCGTCGAGCGTCGCCTACCCCGAGGACAGCGACTTCGGCCAGCGGCTGCGCTACCTGGCGGCGATGATCTCGAAGCCGCTCGGGATCCGCGTGGCGGACGTGGAAGCCGACGCCGACTTCGACACACACGACAACCAGGCCGAGCTGACCACCCTGCTCGGCGAGGTGAGTGAGTGCCTGGCGGCGTTCCAGGCCGATCTCGAGGCGCGCGGCCTGTCGAACCGGGTGCTGACTTTCGTCTGGTCGGAGTTCGGCCGCCGGCCGGAGGAGAACAACAGCGGCACCGACCACGGCGCGGGCGGATTGGCCTGGGTGCAGGGCGACCGGGCTCGCCCGGGCGTGCACAGCGACTACCCGGACCTCAACCGCCTCGACCGCGAAGACAACCTGCAGGTGACGATCGACTTCCGGCGCGTCTACTCGAGCCTGCTGGAACAGCACCTGGGCACCGACGCCGGTTCCGTGATCCCTCGCGCCGGCTCCTTCGGCCGCCTCGCCCTGGTGCAGTGAGGCGAACGGCCCTCGCCGTCGCGCTTGCCGCGGCCCTGCCGCTCGCGCCGCAGGTCGTGGAAGCTGCCGGCCACCCCCCACGTCTGTCGGTGTGGGCGAGCGCGAGTGGCGCGTTTCGCTGTACCGCAGCAGTGTGCCGGTGGGCGTCGTGCGCCTCAACGTGCGCAACTTTGGCGAGGACGGCCACGACCTCTCCGTGCGCACGCGCGGCGGGCGCGTGCTGGGCGCGTTGCCGGAGCTGCGCCCCGGCGAGACCGGCAGCCTGGCCGTGCGCGTGCGCAAGCCGGGCCGCTACGTGGTTTTCTGCTCGCTCGAGGGGCACGAGGCCAAGGGCATGCGCGCCCGGCTGAGCGTGCGGCGGCGCCGCCCTCAGTAGCGCTCGAGCAGCCACGCGTGCGCCTCGCCCACCCGCAGCAGCTCGAGGCTGAGGTGGCCGTCATCGTCGGACAGCCGGGCCTCCGCCCCGGGGATGTGCGCCGCGAGCCACTCGCCGTGCGCGGGCGGCACCATCAGGTCCTGGCGGCCCTGCCACAACTGGACGGGCACGGAGATCGAGCTCAGCTCGAAGCCCCACGGCCTCACGAACGCGAGGTCGTCATCCAGCCAGCCGTCGCGACCGGCGCCGATCCCCTCGCCGGTCGACGCGAGCAGCTCCTCGGCGAGCCCCGCGCTGAGCACCGCGACGTCGGGTGGGCTGAGCAACGACTTCAGCTCGCCGACCACGTCCTCGGGGCTGGCGGCGAGCAGACCGGTGGCCATCGCTTCGAGCATCGGCGTGAGCGCCTCCGCGCTCTCGACCGCAGCGTGCGCGGGATCGCGGCGCGCCCCGTCTAGCGCCGCGTACCTAACACGCCCCTGATATAGTTGTGCATGCAACCACATCCCCGAGGACGCAGAGGAGCGCTCCGATGAAGCTCGACGGAATCCACCACATCACCGGCATCACGGGGGACGCGCAGCGCAACGCCGACTTCTACGTGGGGGTTCTGGGCCTGAGGCTCGTCAAGAAGTCCGTCAACCAGGATGATCCGACCGTCTACCACCTCTTCTACGGCGACGAGCACGCGCACCCTGGGCTCGACCTGACCTTCTTCGAGTACCCCGGCGCCGCCCCGGGCCGCGCCGGCGACGGCATGATCCGCCGGGTCGTCTGGCGCATGGCCGATCCGGAGGCGCTCGACTTCTGGGCCGAGCGGCTGGCCGGCGCGGGCATCCAGACCGAGCGCGAGGGCGACAGCCTCGTCTTCTCGGACCCCGAGGGGCTCGAGCACCAACTGCTGGTGGCCGACGTGACGGACGACCCGTTGGTCGCCGAGCACCGCGAGGTGCCGGCCGAGTACGCGCTCCAGGGCTTCCACGCCGTGCGCGCCTACTCCTCGCAACCGGAGACCAGCCGGCACATGCTCGACACGCTCGGGTTCACGGAGAGCGTCGCGGGCTACGAGGCTCGCGGCGAGCACCGCGGCTCCCTCTACCTCTACGACGAGCCGCCCGCCGCGCCCAGCATCCAGGGCGCAGGCACGATCCACCACGTGGCCTGGACCTCCGACGACGAGGACCACGAGGCGTGGCGCGAGCGGGTGCAGCAGGGCGGCGGCCGCCCCACCCCGGTGATCGACCGCCACTACTTTCGCTCGATCTACTTCCGCGAGCCGAGCGGCGTGCTGTTCGAGATCGCCACCCGGTCGCCCGGGTTCACGGTCGACGAGCCGCTCGAGCACCTGGGCGAGAAGCTGTCGATCCCGCCCTTCCTGGAAAACCGCAGGCCCGAGATCGAGGCGACGGTGCGACCGCTGGAGAACCCGCGCGTCGCAGCGCGCAGCTAGCTGCTGACTCCACGACCAGCTAGACCGCCACGAGGCAGTCCGGCCCTTCGTGGTCAAAACGTCCTGTGTGGGGGCGATGTTGAAGCGCTCGTAGGCCTCGTCGCCGGCGAGCCGCACCTTCAGCCTCGACGCGACCTCCCGCTCGACGTCCCTGCGTCGCTTGGTGATCGAGTAGCGCCCCACGCGCTTAGCCTACGGGCGTGCCCTCAACCTCCCTCGTCTTCGAAGGCGGCACGATCCGCACGCTCGACCCGGCTGCGCCGGTGATCGAGCGGCTGGCGATCACGGATGGGCTGATCGCGAAGGCGCCCGCCGCGGACGCCCGGCGGGTGGACCTCCGGGGCGGCTGCGTCCTCCCGGGTTTCAACGACGCGCACGTGCACTTCCCGACCTGGTCGCTGGCCCAGCGGCAGGTCCGCCTCGAAGGCGCCCACTCGCTCTCCGAGGCGGTCGCCCGCGTGGCCGACGGCATGGCGGGCGCGCCCCCCGGGGCGTGGGTGCGCGGCATCGGCTGGCGCGACTCGGACTGGACCGAGCCGCCCTCGCGCACCGCGCTCGACGCGGTCGCCCCCGACACGCCGGTGATCCTCACCTCGAAGGACTACCACTCGCTGTGGCTCAACTCGGCGGCGCTGGCGCGCGCGGGCGGCGACCTCGACGCGCCCGGCGGCGTGGTGAAACGGGACCCAGGCGGCGAGGCGACCGGCGTGCTGCGCGAGAACGCCGCCTGGCGGTTCCGCGACCGGCACGCGGCCCCGACGATGGAGGAGATGCTCGAGGCCTCCAGGGAGGGCCTGCGCATCGCCGCCTCGCGCGGCGTAACCGCGGTGCACGACAAGGACGGGTGGCTGGGCTCGCTCGAGCTGTTCCAGCGGCTGCGCGAGTCCGGCGAGCTGACCCTGCGCGTCTGGCAGTCGATCCCGGCCGAGCGGCTCCCTCAGCTGCGCGCGCTGGGGCTGCGTTCGGGCTTCGGCGACGACCTGCTGCGCGCCGGCTACCTCAAGGTGTTCATGGACGGCACGCTCGGCTCGGCCACGGCCAGGCTGCTGGACGGGTCCGGAGTCGAGCTCACCTCCGGCGAACGGCTGGCCGAGATCGTGCGCGAGGCCGCAGCGGCCGGCTGGCCGGTCGGCGTGCACGCGATCGGCGACGCGGCCAACCGGGCCGCGCTCGACGCGTTCGAGGCCACAGCCGGAGACTGGCGCCCGCTCGGGCTGCGCCAGCGCATCGAGCACGCCCAGCTGCTCGACCCCGCGGAGCTGCCACGTTTCGCGGCCATCGGGGTGGCCGCCTCCGTGCAGTTCAGCCACGCCCCCTCCGACCGCGACCTGGCCGATCGCGTGTGGGAGGGCCACCCGGGCGCCTACGCGTACCGATCCCTTCACGACGCGGGCGCGCGCCTCGCCAACGGCTCAGACGCGCCGGTGGAGGAGCTCGACCCCCTGCGGGGCGTTGCCGCCGCCGTGCTGCGCAGCCTCGACGAGCGCCCCGCCTGGCGGCCGGAGCAGGCGCTGAGCGTCGAGGCGGCCCTGCGCGCCACGTGCGTTGAGCCCGTCTGGCTGGCCCACGACGAGCTCCGCCGCGGCAGGCTGGCACCGGAGCTGCTGGCCGATCTTGTCGTGCTCGACCGCGACCCGATCACCTGTCCGGAGGACGAGTTACCCCAGCTGCGAGTGGCGGCCACCCTGGTTGGTGGACGCATTACCTATGCGACCCATGAGAGCGGCTTGGCTTTCCTAGGTGGTTGTGAGTTGCTCTGAGTTGCGCTCAGTCGCGTCCGAATGCGGTGGTTCGGGACACGGCGGGGACACGCTTTCGAGTTGGGCCGCAATGAACGCCGAACCCTTGGCGGCCGCGTCCGTCTTCGGCACGTGGTGGACGTAGCGCATCGTGGTCTCGATCCTCTCGGGGCCCATGAACATCTGCACGTCGGTTAGCGGGTAGATCTGGACCGCCATCGTGCCGTATGAGTGGCGCAGGTCGTGGAAGGTGAGCGGCCTGTTTGGAGCGCAGGTCACCCAGGCCGGCGGCGTCGAGCGCGACATAGAAGCGTTCGCGCACGTGCTCATAGCCGAGGCGGCCACCGGCCAGGCCGGTGAACACGAGGTCGTCGGGGCGGGTCAGGTAGCCGCGTCGGGAGAGACCGTCGATCATGCGGGCGGCCTGGTCGAACAGCGGCAGTGAGCGCACGCGCTTGCCCTTCGGGACCTTCTCTTCGGTGGCGTGGACGGGCAGGTTGCGCCGCACGTGGATCGTCGCGTTGACGAAGTCGACATCGCGCCAGCGCAGCGCGCGAAGCTCGCCGAGGCGCAGGCCGCTGTAGGCGGCGACGCGATAGAGGGCGGCGTACAGGTCGGTGTCGGCGGCGGCGGCGACCGCCTCCAACTCGGGGACGGACAGCACGTTGAAGTCGCCCGACGGCACCAGCTTGACCTTTTCGGCGTCCGCGTACGGGTTCGTGTCGATCCAGCCGTGCGAAGGGGGGTTGCGGGACCTCCCCCTGGTCTGCCTACGGAAGGTTTTGGCGCGTCGACGCCGGGCGCTAGGTGACGTGCCCAGGGACGTTCCGAACGGGCGGTAGGTAGGTCCGGGCCTGCCGAGAGGCTGTGGGTGTCAAAGCTCACGACCTTCTCGGAGGCCCGGAATGCAACACGCTAACGCTCCGTTC
>JACCSF010000086.1 GCA_013813135.1 Thermoleophilaceae bacterium
GCGCCGGATGCGAAAGCGCGCTCCGGGTGCGCAGAGACTTCTCCTTTCGTCCGCTGCGAGAGCCTCCGAGGAGCCGCTGGGGACGCCCGCATCCGTCCGACAGCGGGAGCGGTGAGTGTCCTCTTAGAGGATCCTTGGGTTCTCGCGGTTATGGCAACACCCGACGAGAAGGAGTGCTGTCGATGGCCGTGTTCACTGACCGGATGGTTCTCGAGAGAGTTCAGCCGTTCTGGGCTGTGCTGCAGCGCGGCGAGTTGATCACCGACGCGGCCGCGGAGGTCGGCAGCTACCGCAAGAAGGGCACGCGGTGGGTGGCCGCGGCGGGCGGGGTTCGCCCCCGCCGTGGTCGCGATTTGAAGGGTCGCTGCCTGACGTTTTGTGAGCGTGAGGAGATCGCGCTGTGCAGAGCTCGTGGGGAGTCGATTCGCTGCAGCGCCCGGCGCCTTGGCAGATCGCCGTCGACGGTCTCACGCGAGCTGCGCCGCAACGCCGATCGTCGGGGCGGTGGCTAGCGAGCGACCTCGGCGCACGCGCTCGCCTACGAGCGAGCGAGTCGCCCCAAGCCGGCGAAGCTTCAGACCAAGCTGGCGCTGCGCGCCAAGGTCGAGCAGGATCTATCGCGGCGGTACTCGCCCGCGCAGATCGCCGGTCGTCTGCGGGTCGAGTTCCCCGGCCAGCCGGAGCTGTGGGTGTCGACCGAGACGATCTACCAGTCGCTCTATGTGCAGTCCAGGGGCGCTCTGCGCCGGGAGCTGACCGGTTGCCTACGGACCGGCAGGGCGCTGCGCCAGCCGGGCCGCAGGACCGGCCAGCGCAAGAACCGCATCCCCGACATGGTCAACATCTCCAAGCGCCCGCCCGAGGCCAACGACCGTGCGGTGCCCGGCCACTGGGAGGGCGACCTGCTGATCGGCAAGCGAAACGCCACGGCGATCGCCACGCCTGGTCGAGCGCGCCACCGGCTATGCGATGCTCGTTGCGCTGCCCCAGGGCTACAAGCCCGACCACGTCTCGGTCGCACTCGCTGCGAAGGTCCAGACGCTGCCCGGGGCGCCGCGGCGCTCGCTGACCTGGGACCAGGGCCCCGAGATGCGCGACTGGAAGCAGGTCCGCATCGACGCTGGCATCGAGGTCTACTTCTGCGATCCCCACCCGCCCTGCAGCGCGGCACCAACGAGAACACCAACGGCCCGCCGCGCCAGTACTTCCCCAAAGGCACCGACTTCAGCCGCGTCAGCGAAGCCCACCTCGACGCAGTCGCCGACGAGCTCAACGACCGACCCCGCAAACGCCTGCGCTTCTACAAGCCCACAGACAAGATCGCCGACCTACCGTTGCGATGACCGCTCGAATCCGCCGATCCGTCTGCGGGACGGTCCCAGGCCCGACATGGGTATCGATTACGAGGTCGTAAATGGACCCCTCCGCCGCGGCAAGAGGGACGAGCTGGAGCGGATCAGCGGCCAGCTGAAGTATCCGGTGATCGAGTTCGACGACGGGAGCGCGTACCGCGCGGACTCGAATGACATGGCCGAGCGCATTCGTGCTGGCAACCTCTTCGAGGGCCGAGAGGGACCGAGCCGCCCGACCGGCGCTTGACCAGGAGGCGGCGCGGCCGAGTGGTCATCCGCCGCTCCCGCGGCTGCCGACACGAAGCGAGCAGCTCTTCCTGGCCTCTACTGCTTCCGGCCAAGGGGTCGGAGCGGTCTTCGGCGCTGTGCTCTCCGAGCCCGCGGTGCCCCATACTTCTCACGAAGGAGAGTTTGGGTGAGCGAGGAGCATTCGCGGACGGAGGAGCGGCGCGGGGCGGGGACGGACGGGAACGAGACCGAGCCCGCCGGCGATCCACGTGATCCGATCCCGCCCGCCGACGAGCTCCACCAGCCCCCGCCCGCGGACGACGAGCCGCTCGCCGAGGAGCCGCCCACGCCGCCGGCTCGGGTTCCTCCGGTGGTCGTGCCGCGCTGGGTACAGCTTGTCGCTCTCCCGCTCGGCGTTCTCGCGCTCTGGTCGCTCGCTCGGGCAGCGGGCTCGGTGCTGCTCCTGTTCATCGTGGCCGGCGTGATCGCCCTCATTCTCAATCCGCTGGTGAGCCTCCTTCAGGGCCGCGTGCGCCTGCCCCGCGGTTTGGCCGTGGCCACCGTGTTCATCGCCTTCTTCGGCTCGGTCGTGGGCTTCGGGGTTCTGGTGGCCACGCCGGTCTCGGACCAGGTGAGCAAGCTGCGGCAGGACGTGCCGGAGTTCATCGACTCGGCCAACGAGTCGCTCGCCTCTGTCCAGTCCTGGCTCGACGACAGGGGAGTTGACCTTCAGGTCAAGGATCCTGGCGAAAGCGCCCTCGAGACCCTGCAGGGCAACCTGGTGCGTGGTTCCGGCGACGTGGTGTCGTTCACCGGTGATGTCCTGCAGCGCCTCGTGCGGGGCACCTTCGCGCTGGTGCTGATCATCGTCGTCACGATCTACATGCTGCTCCACGGTCAGCGCATCGGCGCGCTGGTGCGTGCGCTGATGCCCGCCGGCGACGGCACCCCCGAGGACGACTATCCGACCCGCGCGCAGAAGGCGGTCTTCGGGTACGTGCGCGGCCAGGTCCTCTTCTCGCTGCTGATGGGTCTGGGCGCGGGCGTGAGCCTGTGGATCTTTGGAGCGGTGGGGATCTTCCCCGACGGGAAGACCTACGCCCTCTTCTTCGGGGCGTTCCTCGCTCTGATGGAGTTCATCCCCTATGTGGGGCCCGTGCTCGGAGCGACGCCGCCTATCCTGGTCGCCCTCTTCCAGGACCCGCTGACGGCGGTCTGGGTGGCGCTCCTGTTCGTAGCCCTCCAGCAGATCGAGGGTCACATCGTCGCGCCGCTCGTCTTCGGTCACTCGCTGCGCATCAACCCGCTGCTCGTGATCTTCGCGCTGCTTGTCGGGGCCGAGCTCTACGGCATAGTGGGCGCCCTCGTGGCGCTCCCCGTCGCCGCCATCATGCGCGAGACCGCGATCTACCTGCGCCACCACCTCGTGCTCGAGCCGTGGGGCACCCCGGCCCCCGCCGCGGTGCTGGCCGGACGCTCTCCCCCGCCCGCCACGGCCACCAGGCGCTGCCCCGAGTGTGAGACGGAGGCCGAGCTCAGCGACGCCTTCTGCCGCTCCTGCGGCGCCCCGCTGAGCCTGCGCTCCGGGGCTTCACCATAGACGCGAAGCCCGCGACTAGGTGACACCGAAACCCGCTCTGGGAACGCGCTTCGTTGACCCGCCCAGCAGGATTCCAACCTGCGACTTCTGGCTCTGGAGAACACCCGCAGGAACCGGCTGGGGAACCATCGAACCCTGTTCCCGAGCGGCGTAGCGGCTCTTCGGTTGAGGTTGACGAAAATCGCGGATAGGCCTCCGGGCCTATTCAGAGGGGTTTTTGGCACCAGTGCCCAAAACGATTCGGGGAGTGCGGCTGTTGGTGCGGGCTGCGAACAAAGGTGCGCGTGGTCATGGGTGGTGACGCCGCTGTGGGGCCGGTCAAGCTCGGAGACGCGGGTTGCCGGGAGAAGCCAGCCGACGACGGCCCGATCGGCTGCGCGTGCGCCGAGGGACTGCATCGCAGGGCGCCTCGACGCGGGGTGCGGTCGCGGGTCGGACGTCCTCAGCGTCGACGCTTCTCGCGCGCTCGGCGTATGTTGTCGGCATGGAGCGGTTGTCGTTGGCCCTGGTGGAGTTCGCGGCCGACGAGCCCGAGCGTGCGCTTCGTTTTTTGGGCGCTTTGCTCGGCGCTCCCTTGGAGTCCAGCACCGAAGGAGTGGGAGAGGGTTGGCAGTCTCGGTCCGCCGTTCCGCCGGTGGGCTCCACCCTCGCGGCCGTGGTCTGGGGACTCTTTCTCCCTGCCTTACTTTGCGGTAGATGATCTCCCGAGGGCGCTGGCTGAGGTGAAGGCGCTGGGCGGAAGCGTCGTCCACCCCGGCGAGTCGTGCGAGATCGGCAAGGACTCAGAAGGCAGCCCGTCCGGATTGCAGCCACTCAGCTCGGAACGACGTGAAGGAGTGCGTTCGCTCTCCCTCCCCAGGCCATGGCCGCCGGCGAAGACCTCGAGTTCACCTACTCGCTGATCGATCGGCATCTTCCGGCTCAGCCTGGGAGAGCTTGCGGACTTCAGCGGAGCGAAGTACGACGGTGACTTCTCGCTGAGCCTCGAAGAGGCTCAGCGGCGCAAGCACTCCTACGTGGCTGAGCAGATCGGGATCGGACCGGGCCGGCGCATACTCGACCTGGGCTGCGGGTGGGGCCCGCTGCTCGCCTTCATCCGGAGCCGGGGCGGCCGCGGGGTCGGTGTTACGTTGTCCTCGGCGCAGGCGGCGGCCTGCCGGCGGCACGGGCTGGATGTCCACCTCCAAGACGCGCGGGAGGTCAGCCGCGACACGTTCGGTCCGTTCGACGCGGTGGCGAGCCTCGGGGCCTTCGAGCACTTCTGCTCTCCGGAGGACCACCGCGCCGGACGACAGGACGATCTCTATCGCGAACTCTTCGCCCGGATCGGGGGCGTGCTGCCGGACAGGGGCCGGTTCTTCCTTCAGACGATGGTCTTCGGGCGGAACATGATCCCGGCCGAGCGGATCAACATCCGCGCGTCGCGGGACTCCGACGCCTGGTACCTCGCGCTTATGGGGCGCCAGTTTCCCGGCTCCTGGCTGCCCCATGGCCAGGAGCAGATCATCCGCAGCGCCGAGCCGCACTTCGGTCTCGTGTCGAGCGTGAGCGGCCGGCTCGACTACATCGAAACCATCCGCCAGTGGCGGAAGCGCTTCGCGGCGCCGAGCCTCAAGAAGACGCTGCTCAAGCTCCAGCTTCTGCCCCGCTGGCTCACGAGCGCCGATTTCCGGCTCGCGTTCACCTCGGGCGTCAGCGCCAACGGCGTATGCTTCGAGCGGGAGCTGCTGGACCACTATCGGCTCGTGTTCGAGAAGAACCCTTCTCGGTCTGGATGACGGACAGCGTCGCCTTTGGGCCCGCGGCGTCAGTTCGGCGCGGGAGGGGTAACCGGGACGGACCCGGGCCCCTCCCGGGTTAACGCGGCGACGAGACTTGACCGGAGGAAGATGAACGAAGGCGCGTCAGCCTTGGCCACGCCAATCGGACATCCCCGTTCGGGACGGCCCTTCTGGCGGGAGGCACTCGCCCCGTACGCCCAGCCCCACCTCGGCCGCAGCGTGCTGGACATCGCGACCTCGGTCTTGCCCTATCTCGCGCTCTCGGTCCTGATGTACCTAGCGCTCGACGTCTCGTACCTGCTCGTGCTGGCCACCGCCGTCCCCGCCGCCGGATTCCTGATGCGCACCTACATTCTCTTCCACGACTGCACTCACGGGTCGCTGCTGCCGTCGAAGCGCGCCAATGCGTGGGTGGGCAGGGTCCTGGGGCTGGTGGTCTTCTCGCCGTTCGAGAGCTGGCGGCACAGCCATGCGGTGCACCACGCCTCCGCCGGGGACCTCGATCGGCGCGGGGTGGGTGACGTCCCCACCATGACCGTGGCCGAGTACCACTCGTCGTCATGGGAGAAGCGCGTCGGGTACCGCCTCTTCCGCAACCCGCTCGTGATGTTCGGGATCGGCCCGACCTACGCGATGGTCGTGCAGCCCCGCCTGGTGTCGCGCTCGGCGCGGCCGCGCATCCGCCGCAGCGTGATCGTCACGAATATCGCCCTGGTGCTGCTCGTCGGTGCGCTCTGCTGGCTGATCGGCTGGCGTCAGTATCTGCTGGTCCAGGCGCCGACCGCCCTGCTGGCCGGCGCAGTCGGCGTCTGGTTGTTCTACGTGCAGCACCAGTTCGAAGACACCTACTGGCAGAGCAACGAGGGCTGGAGCTACGCCGACGCGGCGCTGCGGGGCAGCTCCTACCTCAAGCTTCCCAAGGTGCTGCAGTTCTTCACGGGGAACATCGGCCTGCACCACGTCCATCACCTCAGCGCGCGCATTCCGAACTACCGCCTGCAGCGTGCGCACGACGAGAACGCGATCTTCCACAAGGTGCCGACGCTGACCCTCTGGGACGGCCTTCGCGCCGTGCGGTTAAAGCTTTGGGACGAGGGCCGCGAGCGGTTGGTGACCTTCGCGGAGGCCCGCCAAGGGAGCGCTGACGGTGCTGATTCTCGGCCAGCACCGGGCCGGGAAGCAGACGCGCCCACATGGGCGCGGGAGAGCGAGGCCCCCAGCTGAGCTGAACGTCGGGCCGTCTGGGCGCTGCTTCCACCTCCGGGCCGGCTCTCCCGCCCTACCGCCGCCGCAGACCAGAACAGGGCCGCGTGGACGGTCTCAAAGCAGACCGACCGGGAGGCGGCCGGGTATTCCGGAAACGGATAGGCGGCAGCGACGCCGCTCCCGCGATGCGCGACGAGCTGGCGTGTCCGCCCGCGCTCCCCAGACGCCCGCTTGGACGAGAAGGAGGACTCTTGCTGACCCGGCACTCGCTTTCGGTTTCGGCGCCTACCAATCGCGCCGGCGCCGAGAGGGTGCGTTATCGCTCCGGTCGGAACCGATTGCTGAGCTGCGCGCGGTCTCGACGCGCGTACGCAGTCGCTTCGGCCGCGTAGACGAGCTAAGTGGGCTGGGCCGGGAAGGCGCGCTCCGGCGGTGTCGGCGATGAACGCAACGTGAGAATGGCCGGTTTGGAGTTATTGCGGGCGCGGGCGAAGGTAGTCGCGGTCCCGTCTCAAGTGCAGGTTGCGCAGTTCGGCCTCAGTTTTTCCGACGATGTCGCCTTCGCAGGACAGGATCTCGGCATCCCACCAGCGCAATGCTTCGCCGGCGCTTCCGTCGCTCCATCGCACGATTGCCCCCGAGCGCGAGCCGTACCGCTCGCCGCCTAGCGGCCAGCCCGGCCTCTGAGGCTGGGTGTCCTGGTGCGCATGCGGGATCAGAGGATGAACACGATTACCACTATGACGATGACGGCGACAACGACGGCGATGACAATATTGCGAGTAGTCATGGGGCGCCTCCGACGGGTTGGAACACCGGTCGAG
>JACCSF010000110.1 GCA_013813135.1 Thermoleophilaceae bacterium
ACCCGCCACGCGAGTCGGTGACAACGTAAGGGTTGACGCCGGCGGTCACGACCTTCTGCGTGCCGTCGAGCGTAACGCTCGGGAAGTTGTCGGCCGTCAACGACGTCGTGTACACCAGGCTGCCGCCAATGATGGTGACCGATGTCGGATCCACGGCGGCATGCGCCGGACCGGCGAGGCCTAGAAAGCCGAGCGCCGCGGCGATCGTGACAAGCGTGCGGTGGTACATCGAGCCTCCCAGGGGGGCAAGACGAGGTGCCCTGCTAAGCGTCTTATCGGCATGACCCTCTCCCAGCATGAGTCCGCACACCTATTTGGGGCGCTTGGCGGAGCGCAGGGAGCGGCAGTCAGAGCAGGCGATGTATGCCCGCACCGACGCCAACCGCCACTGGGCGCTGTTAGCGCCGCCTCTCTACACGGGTGACTCGGTCGACGACGCGCAGCGCCCTGACGCCGGAGCGAGGGCGCCTGCCGCGGTCGACGATCGCGCGGTCGCGCCCCTTGCCGCCGTCGACCCTGTCGCGTACGCCGTCGCGCGCACCGATGAGATCTGGGCCGGCCCCGCCGAGCAGGCGGTCGGCGCCTCGTCCGCCGCGCAGGCGGTCAGCGGCCTTGCCGCCGTTGAGCCGGTCATTGCCGGCCGCGCCGCTCAGGACGTCCTTGCTCGAGCCGCCCCCCAGGCGATCGCGTCCGGCGGCGCCACTCGCGCGGTCTCGGCCGGCGCCGCCGCCGACGCGGTCGCTGCCCGCGTTGCCGTTCAGTCGATCGTTGCCGCGCAGGCCGATCAGCATGTCCTTCGCCGCGCCGCCGCTCAGGCGATCGTTGCCGTTCGCGCCGTCGACGATGTCGATGCCCCCGACGCCGTTGACGACGTCATTGCCCCCGAGGCCACAGATCACATCGTTGCCGCGCGTGCCCGTGATCCGATCAGCGCCGGGCGTGCCGATGATCGTGCACTCCGCGAGCGGCACCAGCGATCCGCCGGGGCCGCGTCCCACCTCGGTGTTCTCGTTATAGCGGCTGAACAGCCGGTTGATCTCGCTGTCCGTCAGCGGGCCGCGCACGATGGTCACGCCGGGCGAGACGATCGGTGTGGTTTCGCCGTCATCGCCGGACCCGCCTTGTTCTACGGCCAGCACGACATTGTCGAACCGCGTGTTGGCCTGGCCAACCACTCCGACTCCGACTACCGTCGAGGTCGTAGTCGTCTCGATCCTTAGCTGGTAGCTGTGGCCGGCGGTGACAGCCCCCGCGGGCGCGCCGGCGGCGCGCTTGGCGAAGCTAGTCGCGCTCGAGCTGAGCTCCTCGGCCAACAGCGTCGTTGTCGAGCCGGCCGTCTGATCGACGAGCTTGACGGTGACCGTGCTCTTTGGCTGCAGGTCCACCAGGCCGCCCGGGTCGAGCTGACGGTCGTACTCAAAAGTCGCGCCCGTGATCGGCTCCCCCACGGGCACGGTGAAAGCGGGCGACGTCCAGACGCCGGCGCCCTCGAACAAGCCGCCCAGATTCGCTGTCACGGCCACGCGTAGGGCGATAGAACCAGCCGGGTTGCCGGCGCTGGGGTCGTATGGAGTGGATGCGTTGCAGAGCAAGCTCACGCTCACCGAGCACGAGGCGTTCGACCCGACCCAGCCCTGCGCGTTGACTGCGAAGTCACTGCCTCCACCCGGGTGATTGGTTACCGCGCCCTGGGCAGGCGCCGCGCCAGTCAGCGGCGCCACCAGCGCGGCCAACACCGCCACCGCACCAGACAACGCCCGCGCCGAACATCCGAACCGACCCACCAGCTTGCAACCCATATCTACCTTGCCTCCGCACTTGGGATAGATGACCTGCCCTGCAAGGTCGGCCCACGCGCGCTAACAAGCGACCACCGGTCGCCATCGCTGGACACATGTACGACCGTACGACCACGACGGCCCGCCTCAAGCCCCGCCGCCGGTCCCGTCGTCAACGGGAACCCGCAGGGCTGCACCGATGCAGCTCTGGCTTACGTCGCGCCAACCCGGGCTCGGCCCGCAGCGGCTAGACACCCTCGGTGTTCATGGCGGTGCCTGTTCTGTCGTGATCCGCTGGCCGCGTGCGTCGCTCGCCGCGATAGGGGTGGCAGCGGTTGCGGCCGCTGCGCTTTGCCGAGTACAGCGCGGAGTCGGCGCGCTGGAGCAGGCGCGCTGCTTCGGTGCCGTTCTCTGGGCAGGTGGCGATGCCTGCGGAGGCCGTTAGCGATCGAGCTCCGACGGTGAGCGCGGCGATTGCCACTCGCGCGCGTTCCGCGGTCGCCGCCGCGCTTGCCGGCCCAGCATCGGGAAGGATGAGCGCGAACTCCTCGCCCCCCAGTCGCGCTGCCACGTCGGTCGCGCGTACGACGGAAGTCAGGCGCTCGGCGACTGCCTCAAGCACCCTGTCTCCCTGAGCGTGCCCGTAGCGGTCGTTTACTGCTTTGAAGTGGTCAAGATCGATGACAACCAGACCGAGGGGGCGCCCGGCGGCGAGCGCCCCGGCGACCTCTCGCTCGAGGCGCTCGTGAAACGCACGCTGGTTGAGCAGGCCGGTAAGGCCGTCGGTAGTAGCCAGAGCGCGCAAGACCTCCCGTTGGCGCGCCCAGTCGAAGGCGAGCGCCGCCATCACTGCGAAACGTTCGACGACCTGCGCCTCGGCGGCGGAGAACGCGAAGTCTTCGCCACCTCGGTAGACGTTCAGCGCCCCGATCGCTCGGTTGTTCGACCAGCAGCGGCACGCAGCTGAGTGCCTCCGGCTCGATGGCAGTGCCGGCCACCACTTCCCCCTGCGGGTCAAGGTCGACCCGCGGAACGTTCCGTGCCCGTCGCTCGCGGACAACCTGCCCCGTGATTCCCACGTCAACAGAGAAGCTGTCGGCCATCACCTCGTCGACCCACTTGCCGGCCGCGAACGCCGGGGTCAAGGTCCGTCCATCGTCCCCCAGTTCGTAGACGGCGAGATCGTCGTAGGGGACCAGCTCCCTCAAATGGACCGCCATTCGACGCAAGGTGTCCGCGAGGGAATCCGCTGCAAGCACCGCCGCGGCCGCGTCCATCAGCGCCTCGAGGACCACGGCCGTTGTCCCGCCATCGTCATCCACCTGCGCCCGCCCCCTCCACCGAGCGGTTCTCACGCAGCCCAAACGCCGCCGAGACGAAACGCCACATACACAGATCTATCGACCCTGCTGCCGAGGACTTGAGCGCGGCGAAACTTCAAAGGTGCTTCCTGCCGAGAGTTTTCCAGCGGGAGCAGGGCTCCCCGGTCCGATGTAGCGGGTCGAAGGGCCACCCCACCCGTCGCCTTCGTGGGGGCGCGCCCGCTGCGCCGGAGGCTGAGAACCGGCGCCATCGACCCCCCCTTCGCCACGACCTTGCGGTCAAGGTCACTTGCCTTGTAGGAGACGTCGTCGTCCAGGTCCTCCCAGCGGACCTTGCGCGTCTGTCGATCCCGGAAGCCTGCGGCCAGTCCGGCATCGATGGTGCTGCCCTTCTCGGTGACCTCGGTCCGGATCCGATACACGCTGTAGTCGACGTTGACTCCATCGACGACTGCATTGTCATGGGAGTACTCCATGACCAAGTTCTGATTGAAGAATCCGAATGCCTGCTTGTTCGGCGTGGCGGTAAGCCCCACGATCGAGGCGTCGAAGTACTCGAGAACCTGACGCCACACGCCAAAGATCGAGCGGTGACATTCATCGACAATCACGACGTCGAAGGTCTCGATCGGGACGGCAGGGTTGTAGGAGATCTCCACCGGCCGCGTCGGAGCATCTTCAAACGACGAATGCTCGTCGGCCTCCTCGTCGAGGTGAGCTTCGCCGCCCAGGATCGAATACATCCGCTGAATGGTGGAGATGCAAACCCGCGATACGCCGTCGATGTGGTTCGACGTCAGGTGCTGGATGTTGTAGAGCTCGGTGAACTTGCGGCCATCACCCGGTGTGTCGAACTTGTAGAACTCGGTCTTGGTCTGCCGACCGAGGTTTCCGCGGTCCACCAAGAATAGGATCCGGCCGACGTTGGCCTCCCTGATGAGGCGATAGCAGAGGTTCGCTGCCACGTACGTCTTCCCTGACCCGGTGGCCATCTGGATCAGTGCACGCGGCTTGCCCAGTCGCATCGACTTCTCTGTGTTCTGGATCGCCTCAGGCTGGACCCCCCAGAGCCGCCCGCGATCAACGGGCGGCATGTCCATCAGCCCCGCCCGCGGAGTGGCCCGCTCGGGATGGTCGGCCATGGTGTCCAGCCATCGAGCCAGCGTCTCCGGGCGATGGAAGTACCCATCGAAGGTGGGTCGACTGCGGAAGTCGGGATCCTGCGTATTCGTGAAGCGGCTGACCTTGCCAGTCGATTCGTAGCGAAACGGGAGCGGCAGGATCGGCGCACTCACCCCCTCAGGGAGGCCGTCGCCGTACTTGGCCGTCTGCAGTTCCACCTCGGTGAGCGTCGTCCCCCTTCGGCTTGGCCTCAATCGCGCCCACCGGCTTCCGATCGATGAAGAGAAGGTAGTCCGCCCGGCCGTGGGGCTCCCGCAGCGTGAACTCCCGCACCGCGACCCCCTGCCCGGCACCGAGATTGATGTTCTTCTGGGACTGGACAACCCAGCCGCACTCGGCCAGCTTCGCATCGATCTCCATTCGCGCCTGAGCCTCGGCCGCGAGGTAGGCGGTAGCCTCGCTGTCAGTCACGGCGGCTAGCGTACCGGCGGTGCCTCTGCGACGGATCGCCTCAATGTGACGCCTTTCGTTGCGGCTGACGCTCGCATCTCGCCCGCCCCCCCTCGGGCTCCGGCTCAGAGGAGCCGCACAACCGCTTCCACATCGCTTCCAAAGGCTCCCGGGAACAAGGTGGGGCGAGGGGACTCTTAGGATTCCGGATGTGGAGCGCAAGGCTGCGATGGAGCGAGCGGTCGGTTCGGCTCCAGCAAGCCGAATCTGGCTCGTAGTAGTAGGTGCGGTCGGCTAAGAGGCCTGAGAATTGAGTTCTTCCCCGCCGACTTGCCGGGTTGCGCGGCGCATCTTCGGTCTCCGGACTCTCACGCCATTCCGGAAGCGTCGAGGCGCATCACAGGGGCAGCAGCTCTCATCACGTTGAAGCAAGGGCTCAAAACAAAAGAGCGGGCCAGTGGTTGCCCCCTCCGTTGCCCCCTCTGATGCGAGCGTGTAAGCGAAGACCCGTCACTCCGCTTCCCAAGCGGAAAAGCTGAACGCGCCCGACAGGATTCGAACCTGTGACCTTCGGTTCCGTAGAAGGCCGCTCTAGCGGCCCGCAACCCCAGTCCTGATCGGAAATCCCTGCACAGCGGCGAAATCCGAGCGGACACAAGCGGACACAAGGAGCCACGAGGGGACACGATTCGTTCCCACCCCTGTTCCCACCGGAAAGCCCGGTCGGCTCAGTGCTAGCGCCTACTCGCGGTCCTTCGAGCAGCTCCTCCACCGCAGTCCGCAGCGGCGAGAGATGGTCCGTCACGATCTCCCAGACGCGTTCGAGGTCGATGTCGAGCTACCGCTGGCTGATCCTCGAGGACCCGGACTTTGACGACCTCGTGGTGGCGATGAACACCGTGTCCGTCGAACTCCAGGGCGCCGGCTACGGCGACCGCCTGCTGCCGCGGTGTTCGCCTACCAGGACGAGAACGGCAAGCCGGTCTACTTCATCTACAACTTCAAGCGCGGCAAGTACCACCCCTTCGTGCCCGCGGCCGGCGACAAGGCCCGCAACACCGAGGAGGAGCTGCGCATCAAGGCCCAGCTCGCCCGCGACCTGCCCTGGGAAGAGGACATGGCGCGCTGGTTCCCGCTCTGGGACATCCCGCTCTAGAGACGCTCGACCCCGAAGTCGGCGCTGCCCACCGCGCGGTTGCCGATCAGCCGGGCCGAGCGGCTGTTGATGTCGAAGCCGTCGTCTCCAGAGCGACGCGCGGTGTTGTCCCGTAGGAGGGCGTTCCGATCGTTCTTTGCGACCAGGAAGCCATCCTTGCCGGCCGCTGTGACCCGATTTCCGCGAACGAGGGTGTCAGTGCTGCCGATCGGTGGGTCTCCGATCCCGAGTCGGATGCCTGAGTGGCGTGTACGTGCGACCACGTTGCGGACGACCACGTTGCCGCGCCCCTTCTCGATGGCGATCCCCTCGCCGCCCCCGGAGATGCGGTTGCCCGCGATCACGTTCCGGCTGCCAGGCCCGACGAGGATGCCTGTGCCATTACGGACGCAGTGGTTACCTCGCACCTGATTGCCATCGGCTTGCACGAAGACTCCGAAGTCGCCATTGCGCACGAACTCATTGCCCTTGATCAGGTTGCCGGTCGACTTCTCGATGTGAATGCCGATCTGCCCGTTGCGGCGGAACTCGTTTCCGACGATCCGCAGGTCGTGCGAGAAGAACACTCCGAGTCCGTCGCCGTCGGGCCTTGGGTTGTCTTTGCCGGTGCTGTGGCGGAGCACCGTTCCGGACGAGCCGGCGATAAGGAAGCCAAACCATTGGTTCTCCGAGGACGTGAGCTTCACGAGGCGGTTGTCGCGCACCCTCATAACGCCCACGCCGATCGCGAACCCGCGCACAGAGCCGTTTCGAACGGTGACGCCCGAACGGTCGTCGTTCGCGACCCCCACGTCGCAGATC
This sequence comes from Thermoleophilaceae bacterium, assembly GCA_013813135.1. Classification (GTDB taxonomy): domain Bacteria; phylum Actinomycetota; class Thermoleophilia; order Solirubrobacterales; family Thermoleophilaceae; genus JACVRW01. The sequence continues at coordinate 6,630 of JACCSF010000110.1, forward strand.
TGCCGCCGCGGGCAGCGCCTGACGAGCTTTCCGTCACCGGAGATCGTGTGGCCGTTGAGGTCGAGCGTGATGTTGTCGGCGCCGATCACGATGCCGTTGCTTCGGCAACCCGTGAGGTCGCGGTCCAGGGTGGTATCGACGGTGATCGTGTCGCCACATTCGAGACCGGCAGGCGGCGACTGGCCCGCTGCGGCGGTAACGCCGGCCAGGGCAAGCAGGGCGATCACGGGAAGCAACCTGAGCGGGGCCATCGGAGTCCTTTCGTGTTTGGACATCGCTGGCCGAAGCTACGAGCACGCAGGGCTTCCAGAAACGCGGGTGGCCACAGTCTTCGCTACGTGGCCGCACGGATATTTGGGCGGAGCGACTGTGGCCAGCCCTGATGCGGGCGCGCGCGACCTCTGGGAGGATCGCGCCATGCGCCGGACGGTCCTGATCGTCGACGACCACGAGGCGTTTCGTGAGTCCGCGGCGGCGCTGCTCGAGGCAGAGGGCTTCGACGTAGTCGGAGAGGCCGCCGACGGCCCCCAGGCCGTCGCCGAGGTTGAGCGGCTGCAACCCGAGGTGGTGCTCCTCGACATTCAGCTCCCCGAGCTCGACGGGTTCGCCGTCGCGGAGCGCCTGGCCGCCCTGCCGGAGGCACCGCGTGTCGTGCTCATCTCGAGCCGTGAGGCGAGCGCCTACGGGCACCGTCTCGGCGAGGCGGCCGCACGAGGGTTCATCACGAAGCGCGAGCTCTCGGGCCGGGCGCTCGCGGCACTCGTGAGCTGAGCGACGGTGCGAGCGTTCCGGCTGTGGCTCTGGCCGGCCGGCGCGGCAGTCGGAATCGCCGCGGAGTGGGTGTACTTCGACTGGGAAGATTGGGGCGACTGGCTACCGGATCTGGCGACCGGGTGGACCCTGATCGCGTGCGGACTAGCCGCCTGGGCGCCGCGGCCGGAGAGCCGCAGCGGGCCGCTATTGGCCGCGACCGGGTTCGCCTGGTTCGCCGCCAACCTCATCGGCGACGAGGGGCTGTACCTGCACCGCGGGCCGGTGATCCAGCTCGCGCTGTCCTATCCATACGGGCGACTCGGACGGCCGCTCGATCGCTTCGCCGTTGCGATCGGGTACGGCGCTTCTCTCGTTCCGGCGGTCTGGTCGAGCGAGATCGTCACGTTCGCACTGAGCGCCCTCTTCGTCGTGGTCGCGGGCCACGGCTACGTCCATGCACTGGGACGCGAGCGCCGTGCTCGTTTGGCCGCCCTCGGCGCCACGGCGTTCATCTCCGCCGTCATGGTGGGCACCGCCGCCGCCCGGCTCGCTTCCCCGACCCCTGAGCTGACCGACGCGACGCTGCTGGTCTACGAGGCCGCGCTGTGCGCGCTGGCGGTCGCGCTCTTGGCCGGGCTCGTCGTGGAGCCGTGGACGCGGACGAAGGTCGCCGACCTTGTCGTCGATCTCGGCCAGGCTGGCTCCGGCACCCTGCGCGACGCGCTCGCCCAGGCGCTTGGCGATCCCACCCTCGAGATCGGCTACTGGCTCGATCGAGGGTACGTCGACTCGGAGGGACGGCCGCTTGCGTTGCCGACGGAGGGGTCGGACCGCAGGGTCACCCGTGTCGACCGAGACGGCACGCCGATCGCGGTGCTGGTGCACGACGAGGCGGTGCTAAACGACCCGGGTCTGTCGGACGCGCTAGCCAGGGCAGCGCGATTGGCGGCCGCGAACGCACGCCTCCAGGCCGAGGTCCGCACACAGCTCGATGAGCTGGCCGAATCTCGCCGGCGCCTGGTGCACGCCGGCGACGAGGAGCGACGCCGGCTTGAGCGACGCCTGCACGAGACGGTCGAACGGCGACTGACGGCGCTGGCGGACAGGCTCGAGGACGCCGAGCGGGGGACAGCGGCTGCCGCGCACCTCAGCCGGGTCCGGCAGCAGCTCGATCGCGCGCTCGCCGAGCTTCACGATCTCGCCGCGGGGCTCCACCCGGGCGGCATCGAGGAGGGCGGGCTAGGCGCCGCGCTCGCATCGCTGGCGGCGCGCAGCCCCGTCCCGGTCGATCTGCGCGTCACGGAGGTCAGCTTGGCCGAGGAGCTCGAGCGAGCGACCTACTTCGTCTGCTCGGAGGCGCTCGCGAACGTCATCAAGTACGCGGGCGCCTCGAGCGCCGTGATCTCGGTTGAGGAGCGCGCGGAACGGCTGCACGTAGAGATCACCGACGACGGTGTCGGAGGCGCGGTGCCCGGCGACGGCAGTGGACTCTCCGGACTCGCCGATCGGGTGGAGGCGCTCGGCGGGACGCTGGAGCTCCACAGCCCCTCGGGCGGTGGGACGCGCTTGTCCGTCGAGCTACCGGTGCGAGTTCAGACGACGTGACAGCTATGTCACGGGATTTCGCGCACGGGGGGGCCCACACGCCGCCAGGGTCCCCCGGCCCACACGACCGCGTCGCCTGGGTTCATCGGCCGCAGCGGCTCTAGCTGGATCGTCCCATCGCCCTCCCGGGCGAATTCGAAGGTGAGGATGTCGCCTCCCCAGTCGAACACGAGCCGGTTGCCGACGATCTCGTAGGTGCCGGAATTTCCCTCCGGGTCCTCGAGGCCTAACAGCCACTTCCCGTCGCGGAGCGTCATCTTGCCCACCGCGCCGATGTCCTCGTCGTCGGCGTGTGGGGAGGCTCCCACCGCCCGTGCAGCCGCGTGCGCGCCCGGCTCGGTCACCCGCCAGTGATAGGTGCCGTTGACTGTCGACGGGGGCCGCTTCCGGCCGCTCTCGGTGCGGGTCGTTTGCACGCAGCCCGCCGGTGGGACAGCCGTCGGATGCGCGGGTGACGCGGCCTTGAGCGCGCGGATCGCGGCGATCAGAGCCTTCGTGTCCGGATCCTCCTCGAGCTGCGTGTAGACGGGTTGAGCGGCGCCCTCAAGCGCATCCAGGTCGCCGCGGCTCGCCGCAACCGCGCTCACGAGCCGGCCGCCGCCGCAGAACTCCCGCATCAGCGCTCGCTCGGAGGGGGGATGCGCGGCCGCATACGCCGCCGTCTCTCGGGCTGCGTCGCGGATCGCCTCGCGCTGGCCCGCGTCAAGCCTTTCGTACGCGTCCTCGCCCGCGAACAACGTCAGCGTCTTGGGAAACAGCGGGAGGTTGACGGTCAGGTGGTTCTCGCCCTCCTCTCTCGAGTTGGTCCCGAGGGAGGCCTCGGCGCCCTCGATCTCCCCATCTGCGACAGCCGCGGCCACATCGTCTCCACTGATGTGCACCGGCTTGGCCCCAAGTGCGCGCATCAGGGCGTCCGAGGCCTCGGAGGGGCGCACGCGGACGCGGGCGCCCGCGAAGTCGCCGACGGAAGCCAGCGGTGCCCGCACGCCGAAGGCGTAGCGGAGATGCTCGGGCACGAGCCCGAGCCCGACGAAGCCATGGCCGTCCAGTCCGGCGAGCATCCGTTCCGCGAGGGGGCCCGCGGCTATACGGCCAAGCAGCCCATAATCGGTGACGAGGAAGGGCGCTTGGAGCGCCTGGAAGCTCTTGATGCCCATCCGGTCCCAGGCGCGCGAGCCCATCCAACCGAGCTCGAAGTCGCCATCATGTACGCGCTGGGCGATGCCCAGCTCATAGCCGGGGCTGCTCTGACCGGCAGCGTCCCAGACCACGCGCACCCGCACCGACCCGTCCGACAGCGCCGCGGCGCGGCGCGCGAAGTAACGCGCGAACGGCGCGTCCGGCTGGTCGGCGTCGTCCGCCACGGCGAGCCGCAGAACCTTGGGTGCGTCGGAGCCGCCGGCCTTGTCCCCGTCGCCATCCCCGCCGTTAGTGCAGCCGGACAAGGCACCGAACATCAGCGCCGTCATCAGGAGCGGGGCCAGCACCCGTGTGGTCGCTTCGATCATCGCTCTCACTCCTCTCGAGGACACGAGAGGACCGTACGGCCGCCCGGCGCTCGGCACATCGCGGCAGGCCACAGGATTCTCTCCTCAGACACTGTGGCTGGCAACAGTGGTCCGGTGCGAGAATCGCCCGATGGCGGACTCTCGCTTCGCCGTTGGACTGGGCCTCGCCCTGCTGGCTGGCGTGGCGCTCGCGCTCGCGTGGGCTGTCGCCGCGCTCCTCAGCGTCGATCGCGCCGGCGACTTCGAGACCACCTACGCCGCTGCGCTCCCCGCCGCGCGGGTGGGCGACCTCGTGGCGGGCCTTGCGCTCATCGCCGCCGGCGGGCTTGCCGCGACTCAGCCGCGCACGCGGATCCTCGGGGTGCTCTCGCTGCTGGCCGGCCTCGCATGGTTCGGGGCCGACTGGGAGGGCGCGGAGAGCGCCCAACCGATCCTGCGCAGCTTCGGTGCGGTGGTCACCCCGTTCACGCTCGTGTTCGTCTTCCATCTTGTGCTCGCCGCTCCGGACGGCCGCGTGCGCTCCTCGGCGGCGCGGGTCGGGGTCGTGGCCGCATACGTGGTCGTCGGCTGTGTGACCGTGGCCCGCGCGGTCCTCCGCGATCCGCTGCTCGATCTGTACTGCTGGCGCAACTGCAGCGACAACTCATTTCTCGTCCATGCCGATGCCGGAATCGCGAACGCTCTCGACCAGGTGCTGCTTTGGTCGGCGCTCGCCATCGCGTTGGGTCTGATCGTGTTCGCTTGGCGCCGTTTGGTCGGGGCGACCGGCCCGGGGCGCCGGGCCATGCTGCCGGTCATCGGCCCCGCGCTCCTTGTCGGCGCGTCCGAGGCGACGTACGCGATCACCCTCCTGCGGACTCCGCTCGAGGACCCGGACCGAGCCGGGTTCGCCGCAATCTTCATTGCCAGGTCGGCGTCGTACACCATGCTCGCGCTCGGACTGGCCTGGACCGTCCTCAGTGTGTCGCGGACCCGCGCGCGTCTGACTCGTCTGGCGAATGACCTCGGAGAGGCGCCGCAACCGGGAAAGCTGCGCGACACGCTCGCGGCGGCGCTGAGCGACCCGAGCATCGACGTTCTGTATCCGCGGGGCGGCTCGGGGGAGCTCATCGACGCCGACGGCCATGTGGCCGAGCCCCCGGCCGCGGACCGTGCCGTCGCCAGGATCACGCGAGGCGACCGCCCGCTTGCGGTCGTGCTGCACGACCCCGCGCTCGTAAATGAGCCCGAGCTCGGTCGCGCGCTGGGATCGGCCGCAAAGCTGTCGGTCGAGAACGAGGCATTGCGCGCCGAGGCGCTCGCCCAGCTCCGTGCGCTCCAGGCTTCCCGCAGTCGGATCGTCGAGACGGCCGACGCGGCGCGTCGCCGGCTCGAGCGCGATCTACACGACGGCGCCCAGCAGCGGCTGCTAGCACTCTCTTACGACCTGCGCCTCGCTCGCGCGAGCGCCGCGGGCGAGAGCGACGAGGAGCTGGTCTCGATCTTGCACGCGGCCGCGGCCGAGACCGAAGCCGCCCTCGAGGAGTTGCGCGACCTCGCCCACGGCATCTATCCCGCGATTCTGACCGAGGCAGGGTTGGCACCGGCGGTCGCGACCCTCGCGGACGAGGCGCCTATACCCGTAGAGCTCGGCACCCTGCCGCCCGAGCGCTTTCCCGCCCCGGTCGAGCGAACTGCGTATGTCGTCGTCGACGAAGCGATCGCCGATGCCGCCGGGCGTGGGGCGACATGGCTGGGCGTCCGCCTCGGTCGAGACGCCGACCGCCTGGTGGTCGCAACGGAGGATGACGGCGCCCCGCGCGACGGGCGGCTCGTGCACGTGGCCGATCGCGTCGGCGCACTCGGGGGCTCGTTCAATCTCGCCGATACCGACCTGCGGGCCGAGATCCCATGCGAGTAGTCGTCGCCGACGACGTCATGCTGACTCGCGAGGGAATTGCGCGCCTGCTCGACGAGGCAGGGATCGACGTAGTCGCTCAGGCGGAGGATGCTGAGGGCCTACTGCGCGAAGTCCGCCTTAAACAGCCGGACGTGGTGATCGTCGACATCCGCATGCCGCCGACCCATACGGACGAAGGCCTGGTCGCGACCCAGAGGATCCGGGCCGACCACCCCACGATCGGCGTGCTCGTGCTCTCCCAGTACGTGGAACCGAGCTACGCGATGAGGCTCCTGGAGGAGCATCCCGAGCGCGTCGGCTACCTGCTGAAGCAGCGCGTCTTCGACGTCGCCGTCCTCGTCGACGCGCTGCGCCGCATCAACGATGGAGAGACGGTGATCGACCCGACGATCGTCTCGCGGCTTGTCGGACGGCGGCGCCGGCACGACCCGCTCGCCGAGCTGACCGCGCGTGAGCGCGAGGTGCTCGGCCTCGTCGCGGAGGGCCTATCCAACGGGGCGATTGCAAGCCGTCTGTTCGTGACGGAGCGCACCGTCGAGGCGCACGTCAAGCAGGTCTTCCTCAAGCTTGGGCTGGCGGTCAACCCGGAGTCGCACCGCCGCGTGCTCGCGGTGCTCGCATACCTCCGGAGCGACCCGTCGGACTGATCTCCTACGGGCGCACGATCCGGAAGGCGACTGTGCGGGGCGTCGACCTGCCGCCCGCGGTGTCGGTCGCGACCGCGACGGCGCGGTAGCGGCCGCGCGGCAGGCGGCGGCCGCGCAGTTTGCCTGAGAACTTCGTGCGGTTCCGGCCGGCCTTTGCCTGGGCCGCGATGCGCCCGACCCGCTTGAAGAGGACGCACTTCTTGCGCTTGCGGTTCTTCCGGGTGAGCGGACGACACTTCTCCGCAACGCGGCGGCCGATCGTCTTGCGCCGGATCGTGAACGTCACCCGGGCCGGCTCTGAGAGCGTCCGTAGATGAGCTGCTGGAGAAGTGCATCTCCCGCGGGCCTGTGACCAAAGCCTCAGAGGCCATAAAGAGCGTCGCGATGGACGCGGCCTCCTGGACCGTCGATGTCGAGGGACCTCTGGGGTGGCAGGCCTGCGGCAATCGTCACCTACAGCTCGGCCTGCTCGCTGCAACCTCGCTGCAACGACGGCCGGGGATTGGCGGGACGAAACGGGGCAGCACGGGGCAGCGGGTGTGCGGCGTTGATCCGCCAGAATCCCGCTCGTGGAGCGGGATTGCACTCTATGACTGAACGCGCCCGACAGGATTCGAACCTGTGACCTTCGGTTCCGTAGCAGTCGGGTTACGCGGACAAATCCTCGCTCGGCCGACGGCCGACGGCGATTCCGGGGCCAGCGGCGTGGTCGATCTGCCGGTCTAACTTGGTGGATCTGTCAGGCATGATGTGGTGGATGTTTCGGGCACCTCGCCTCCACGGACAGGGTGGCATCGGGACACCTGATCGTTCGGCACGACGGTACCCTCGAACACCACCCCGCCGCCCTCGGTGCCAGCGCGCGGGCCGAGGTCGACGACGTGGTCGGCGGAACCGCACTCGCCGACCGAGTACAACAGCGATCTCGAGTTCACGGCTCGGACCTCCCTCGCACGGAGGCGACAACGGCAGCCGTTCGCAAGACTCCGAGGACGAGGCCGCCGGGCAGAGCGAAGCCGACCCAGTAGGCGAGTTCGAGCGGCAGGAGACCGACCGAGAGCCGGCGAGCGCCGGGCTTGCTTGCCCACAGCATCGAGCCGACCATGAATTCAGCGGCGCAGACCGCGACAAAGCCGGTGCAGAGAGGGACCGAGGTCGGGATTCCGATGCGCTCGAAGGGGCCGTCGCCGTACGTGGGGAGGCCCATGAATTGCCAGACCTCACCATGCTTGGCGAGGTGGATGGTGCCGTACACCCCGAGTGGCCCGAACCCGAGACCTGCGGCCCAGGCCAGGCCCCCGGCCGCCCGGCTCACGCTGTCTCCAACTCGTGTGTTCGCCGGTCTAGAAAGGCCTCGCGCAGGTGGACATGTTCGCCTTCTGCTCGCGGCGGATGACCGGTAGGAAGAACTGGGTCTTCCAGAGGGGAGACCAGATCGGTGCGATGTTGCGGCCTCCTCCGTTCAAGCGGGCACTTGGCTCTCACCGGTGCCTCTCCTACGTCGGCTCGAGCAAGAGGCCGGCCAGGGTCGCGGTCGTCCAGCTGGTCCAGCGCTTGATCGACCATGCGCGTCCTTCGGTGAACTCGAGGAAGGTGGTTGACCCGACCAGGGTCAGCAGCACGTCGGTCGCCTCGTCGAGGG
>JACCSF010000125.1 GCA_013813135.1 Thermoleophilaceae bacterium
TGAGGCAGGCGATCCGAACCTCCCGCCTTTGCCGGGGACGCCCGGGCAAGAAGAGCCCGCGACGACGTAGCGGCCACTGCGGAGGCGGCAGGCGCCGCGCCGCGTCGCGTTCACCCCGCGGCCGCGCGCTGCCCCTGCCGGGCATCCTGCTGGCTCTGACCCTTCCGCGGGGATAGGATCCGAGGACGAGGAGGATTCGACGGAGGAGGGAGAATCCCACATGTCCTGGCACAGGCTCACGGCCATCGGGGTGGCGCTCTGCGCGCTGGCGTTCACCGCGGGCTGCGGTAAGGAGGAAAGCGGCGGCGCCGTCGAGGGCGACACCATCAAGCTCGGCGCGGCGCTTTCGCTGACCGGCCAGCTGGCCCGCGAGGGCCAGCTCACCAAGGAGGGCTACGAGTTCTGCGCGAGCCGCATCAACGAGAAGGGCGGCGTCAAGGTCGGCGACAAGAGCTACAAGATCGCCATCACCTACAGGGACGACAAGTCCGAGCCCGACACCGCGGGCCAGCTCGTCGACCGCTTCAACGACGAGGGGATCAAGCTGGTGCTCGGTCCGTACGGCTCGTCCTCCACCGAGGCGGCCGCGGCGGTGATCGAGAAGAACCAGCAGGTGATGGTCGAGGGCGCCGGCGCCGACGACAAGATCTTCGAGAAGGGCTACACGCAGACGTTTGCGGTCCTGTCACCCGCCACCCAGTACGCCGCCTCGATGGTGAGGGCGGCCGCGGAACTGGCGGAGCCGAAGCCCAAGACCGTCGTCTTCCTCACGGCCGACGACGGGTTCTCTAAGACCGTGACCGAGGGCGGTGAGGCCGAGGCCGAGAAGCAGGGCATCGAGGTGCTCGCCACGGAGTCCTTCCCGGAGGGCGCCACAGATGTGTCCTCGGCGCTGACCAAGGTCCGCGACCTGAACGCCGACCTGGTGTTGGGCTCGGTGCACCTCGAGGAGGGCATCGCGATCATCAAGCAGTCCGGCGAGCTGGGCGTGAAGCCCGCGGGCGGCTTCGGCGAGACCGTGGCGCCGCCCACTCCCGACTTCGTCAAGACGCTCGGCGAGTCGGCGGAAGGCGTGCTCGGCTCGACCCAGTGGGTCCCTCAGGTGGAGGGCGAGGACAAGTACTTCGGCACCGCCGCGGACTACGCCAAGGACTGGGAGGCGAAGTACGGGCGGGACCCCGAGTACCACAACGCCGAGGCGACGGCCGCCTGTCTGGCGCTGGCGCTCGGCCTCGAGAAGGCCGGCTCGACCGACACGCAGAAGGTGCGTGACGCCGTGGCGGGACTCGACGAGGAGACGTTCTTCGGCCCGATTGACTTCAACGAGCAGGGCGAGAACGCAGCCAAGCCGATGTCCGTCATCCAGATCCAGGGCGGCAAGCCGGTGACGGTGTGGCCGAAGGAGCAGGCAGAGAGCGAGCTGAGATGGCCCGCCGCCGGCTGAACGCGGCGCGGTGACGGAGTTTCTCCAGTCCACGGTCTACGGCCTGCTCCAGGGAGGCCTACTCGCCCTCGTGGCGGTGGGCTTCTCGCTGGTGTGGGGCGTGATGAACGTGGTGAACCTTGCCCACGGCACGTTCGTGGTGCTCGGGTCATACGTCGCCTGGCAGCTCAACAAGTCCGCGGGCGTGGACCCCTTCCTCGGGATGTTCGCGGCCGCGGCCTGCCTGTTCGTGGCGGGCTACGCGGTGCACATGCTGCTGATCAACCAGGTGATCAAGGCACCGATCTGGATGACGCTGTTGCTTACCTTCGGCCTCGAGTTGGTTCTGATCAACGCGATGGTGTTGCTCTTCAGCGGCGACTTCCGCTCGATCGAGACCGGCTGGGCGGGCGACGCCATCGCCCTGGGCGACGTGCGGATACCCTACGGCCGGCTCGCGGGGTTCCTGGTAGCCGTGGGCCTCACGCTGGCGCTTGTGGCCTTCATGTCACGCACGCGGCTCGGCCTTGCCATCAAGGCAACCGGGATGGACCGTGACGCGGCACGGCTGATGGGGATCCGGGCGCGACGCGTCTACGCCACCACGTTCGCCATCGCGGCCGCTATGGCCGGGGCGGCCGGGGCGATCGTGGGCACCGTGGGTACCTTCAGCCCGGCCTCCGCCCCCGCCTTCACGCTGCAGAGCTTCGTGATCGCGGTGCTCGGCGGCCTCGGCAACATGTGGGGCGCCCTGGCCGGCGGCCTGGTGCTCGGGTTGGTGCAATCGTGGGGCGGCCAGTACCTGTCGGGCACGCTAGTGACCGCCATGGCCTTCGGGGTGCTGGTGGCGGTGCTGATCGTGCGCCCGGCCGGCCTGCTCGGCAAGCCCTACTACGAGGCGAGGGTCGAGACCTGATGGCCACCGACCCGCAGGCAGGGAAGCCGGCGTCCGCCGAGGGCCCGGGCGGAGCGCGCCGGCTGGGGTTCCTGAGCAGCCGCGCCGGCTGGGCCGCCGCGGCGGTGGCGCTCCTGTTCTTCATCGCCCTCCCCGTGCAGCTGTACGGCAGCCAGCAGCGCACGCTTGCCGCCGCGTTCATGTTCGTCGCGCTGGCGCAGGGCTGGAACCTGATTGGCGGCTTCGCCGGCTACCCGAGCTTCGGCAACGTCGTGTTCTTCGGCCTCGGGGGCTACACCACGGCGATCTTGATGGCGAAGGCCGGCGCCTCGTTCTACGTGGCGCTTCCCGCCGCCGCCCTCGTGGGGCTCGGTTTCGCAGCGCTGATGGGCGTGCCGGTGCTGAGGTTGCGGGGGCACTACTTCGCGATCGCCACGCTGGGCGTAGCGGAGGGCATGCGCGAGGTCGTGCTCAACCTCGACGGGCTCACCGGCGGGGGCTCGGGCCTCACGGTTCCCGCCGTGGGCATCGAGGCGACAACATCCTACCCCGGCAACGCCGGCTTCTACTACATGTTCCTGGCGCTGGCGGTGCTCGCCACCGCGGTCGTGGTCTGGGTGTCGCGCAGCCGCTTCGGCTACGGTCTGCGGGCGATCAACCAGGACGAGGACGCCGCGGCCGCGATGGGCATCGACACCACGCGCGCCAAAATCGGCGCTTTCGCCCTCGCGGGTGTCATCACCTCCCTCGCCGGCGCGATGTACGCCTTCCAGCAGGTCACGATCTACCCGGCCCGGCTCTTTGACGTGCAGTTCACCCTGCTGATGGTGGTGATGGCGGTGATCGGCGGGTCGGGCACGGTGGTCGGGCCGGTGCTCGGCGCCCTCGGGCTGACCTTCCTCTCCGAGTACCTGCGCGACAACCTCACCGACTACCACACGCTCGTGTTCGGGCTGATCATCGTGGTGGCCGTGATCCTCTTGCCGCAGGGCCTCGTCAGATTCGTGCGAGAGGGGTGGCGCACGCGGCGGTTCTCGCTGTTCGACAACGTTAGGGCGTACCGGCTGTGAGCGCCCCCGCCCTGGAGACCCGCGGCCTGTCGCGCCGTTTTGGCGGCCTCGAGGCGCTCTCAGACGTGTCGCTCTCGGTCGAGCCCGGCTCCGTGCTCGGGATCATCGGGCCGAACGGCGCCGGCAAGAGCACGCTGATCAACCTCGTGACGGGCCACCTCAAGCCCAGCTCCGGCTCCGTGTGCGTCGACGGGCGGGAGGTCACCGGGCAGCGGCC
>JACCSF010000189.1 GCA_013813135.1 Thermoleophilaceae bacterium
GGCACAGACCACCGCGCCGGCTGCCATGGCAAGCGAACCTGCCGCCGGCAGGTAGCGGCCCCCGCGCAGGCGGCTGAAGAGGGGCACGAGCGCGGCGAGGGCCAGCAGGTAGGCGTTCAGCACCCACTGTCCGCCCGAGCTCGAGGAGCCCAGGTCCAGGCGGATGTCGGGCACCAGCACGGCCACCGCCGTTACGTCCAAGAAGACCATGGCCAGCGGCACGGAGGCGGCGGCCCGCCTCACGAGACGATCTCCACCTCCCGGTCCAGCGTCTGGGCCAGCAGCTCGGAGTTCTGGCGGGCTGCCCAGATCGGCACCGTCGTGTCGCGGTTCGGGTCGGCATCGGCCCCGAGCACGACGGCGCCGTTGCGAGCGGCGACGTTTACGCGGCGGATCGCCCCATCGCGGCTGCGCTCGAGCTGTTCGGCCAGCCGGATGATCGCGGAGAGCAGGCGCAGCCGTTCCGCGTCGCCGGGCCGCGCCAGGGCGGCCAGCTGGGAGGCGTCCGGGTCGCCCTTGCGGTGGTAGCGGGCGATCAGGCCGACCAGCACGAGCTCGCGCGGGCTGAAGCCCGGCAGGCCGGCGTTCAGGATCAGGTAGTGGGAGTGGCGGTGGTGATCGTCGTAGTCGATCGCCGTGCCGATGTCGTGCAGCACGCAGGCCGCCCACAGCAGCTCGCGCTCGCCGTCGCCGAGCTCATGCAGCCCGGCGGCCGCCAGCCCGTCGAAGATGTCACGCGACAGTGACGCCACGCGGCGCACGTGCTCCGGCTCGCTGTTGAAGCGGTGGGCCAGGTTCTCGACGGATTCGCGCCGCACGTCGTCGAACAGCTCGCGCTTGCCGAGGAGGCGCTCGAAGAAGACCCCTTCGCGCAGGCCGGCCTCGGTCACCTCGATCCTGTCGAAGCCGCCCGCGTCGAGCGCCCCGGCGAGCACCAGAGCGCCGCCCAGGATCACGTCGCCGCGGTCGGGCTTGATGCCGCTGACGTCGCCGCGCTTGGACGCCGGCCGGGCGGCGAGCAGCTCGATCAGCTCCTCCAGCGCCGCGCGCTCGAGCTCGAAGCCCTGCACGTCGTCGAGCGGCAGCTCGGCCCGGCGCATAGCGGCCACGGCGAGGTTTCGGATCGTCCCCCCGATCCCAACCAGCCGGCCGCCCAGTCCCCACCAGCCGAGCGCGTCGAGCTCGGCCGCCACGTGCCTGCGCAGAGCCTTCATGGCCTTGGCCGACGCCTTTTCGCCCGGAAGGAAGCTCTCACTGACCCGGACCGAGCCGAGCGGCAGCGACTTCGCCTCGGCCAGCCGACGGTCGGCCAGTCGCATCGCCTGGATGCTGCCGCCGCCGATGTCCAGGCCGAAGCCGTCGCGGATGGTCGTGGAGTTCGCGACGGCGAGCCAGCCGTAGCGCGCCTCCTCCCGCCCGCTGATCACCCTCGGCTCGAGTCCGGTCTGCTCCCGGATCGCGGACAGCAGCCCGCCGCGGTTGGAGGCGTCGCGGATGGCGCTGGTCGCGACGGTCTCTACCTGGTCGATGCCGGAGGCGCGGCAGAACGACGCGAATACCGCCGCCGCGTGCACCGCGCGGTCGATCCGCTCGGGGCGCAGAACCCGCTCGTCGCCCATGCCGGCGCCGATTCGCACGGCCTCGCGGATCTCGTCCACGAGGCTCCACCAGGGGGTGTTCGGCTCGTAGCCGTAGACCACCAGACGCCACGAGTTCGAGCCCAGGTCGGCTACGGCCACGCGCTCCATTGGGCCGGATCATTCCTGACCGCCGTCCAACCGGCTCCTGCGGGTCTAAGGGGAAGCCCTCAAATAGCCGATCTAGGTGGGTGTGAACGCCATGGCTCATGCAACCGCCGTGCCCGTTTCCGGGTCCAAGCTGGACAACAGCCGCGTGCTCGCCGCGCTCATCGATCTTGTGATCGTGGGAGCGGGCTGGGCGGTCATCATGGCCGCCGCGGGCGTGCTCGGCGAGTCCCCCTCCAAGATCGGCGCGCCGCTCGTGGCCGTGACGCTCGGTTGGGCGCTCTACTACTACTTCGCCTGCGAGTCGGGCTCCGGGCAGACTGTCGGCAAGCGCGTGATGAAGATCCGCGTCGTGGACGTCGACGGCGCTCCGGCCGGCATGCGCGAGATCGGCCTGCGCACGGTCCTGCGGATCGTCGACGGGATGTTCTTCTACCTGGTCGGGCTGATCGTCATGCTGGCGACGCGCGAGCGCCGCGGTCGCCTCGGCGACCTGATCGGCGGGACGATGATCGTGTCGGCCGACGAGCCGGCGCAGGCCGCATCGATGGCCGCACCGGAGGCCGCACCGATGGCCGCGCCGGAGGCGCCCGCGGTGTCT